>USBV01000130.1 GCA_900553055.1 uncultured Phascolarctobacterium sp. | reverse complement strand
GGCGGTGGACGCTTTGTGTGGCTTAAGCGCACGATGGACCCCAAGGAAAAGGAGCAGGTGCGCAAGATTATTAAGGAAAATAAGCTGCCCGGCCTGCACTTTTTGGAGGAGAGCAAGCGTTATTATACTAAAAAGCGCACCGCAGCCCAAATTTTGGGCTTTATTGGTACGGATGACGTGGGCCTGAGCGGCATCGAGTACCAGCTTAACGATATTTTAAAGGGTAAGGATACAAAGTATTCCCTGATGGTGGACGCAGCAGGACAGCAAATTTTGGGCGGACTCACTAGTGACAAGGACCAAAGTGTGCAAAAGAAGCAGGAGCAGCTGCCCACGGTATACTTAACCTTGGATAGCAAGATGCAATATGTGCTGGAGGATGCGATGGATGACGCTATCGCCAGAACCCATGCCAAGGGTGCAGCAGCTATCATTATGGACCCTTATACGGGTGAGATTTTGGGCATGGCTTCGCGGCCTACCTTTGATCCCAACAGCTTTCACAAATATAGTCAGGAATCGTGGAATAACAAGGCAGTTTCCATGATTTACGAGCCTGGCTCCGTTTTTAAACCCATTGTAGGCTGCATGGGCCTAACTGAAGGTATTATTTCGCCTAACACCATTTTTAATGATGCCGGCAGCATTCGTATTGCCGACCGTATTATTCATAACTGGGATGGCGAGGGCTTAGGCTATGTGCCCTTTTCAACGATTATTAAGTTCTCCATTAATACGGGCATGGTGCAGCTGGGCATGAGCCTTGGCGCGGATAGACTTATTAGCTATGCCAAAAAGTTCGGCTTTGGCTCTCCTACCGGCATTGATTTGCCGGGCGAGGAGAATGGCATTTTGTATGACCCGAAGATGATGTATGAGCCCGATGTGGCGACGATGGCTATTGGTCAGGGTATTGCGGTAACGCCGATTCAGGTGTTGCGAGCAATTTGCGCTATTGCTAATGGCGGCGAGCTCTTAAAGCCCTATATCATTAAAAAGATTGTGGCTCCCGATGGCAGCGTTATTCAAGAAGGCCAAAAGCAGGTGGTGCGCAATGTAATTACCCCTGAGGTGGCTGCCCAAATGCGCTCCATGATGGAAAAGGTTGTTAGCGAGGGCGGCGGTAAAACCGCGGCCATTAAGGGCTATCGCATTGCCGGCAAAACAGGTACAGCCGAAAAGCTGGCCGAGGGCGGTGGCTATGCTGCCGGTAAATATATTGCCTCCTTTGTAGGCTTTGTGCCGGCGGATAAGCCTAAGTACGCAATGCTGGTTATGCTGGATACACCGCAGGGTGCTTTTTATGGCTCGCAGGTTAGCGCGCCTATCTTCCGCGACACGCTGCAGCAAATTCTGGTTGCCAAGGGCATTCAGCCCACCAATCGGGAGGGCTTGCCTTCCTTTGATATGATGAATGATGCTGGCTCCAAGGCGAAGAATAAGCCCAAGAAGCTGCCACAGGTTTTGCTTTTGCCCAACGGTAAGATGAAGCTGCCCGATTTTAAGGGCATCGACATGCGCTACACGGCGGAGCTTTTGCAGCAGGGGCACTTGCGCTTGAAGCCCTATGGCAGTGGCATTGCCTACCAGCAGCGCCCGGCGCCTGACACGGAGGTGACCGAGGGCACTACGGTTGAGGTTTGGTTTAAGTAAAGTATACAGAATAATTTTAGCTTTTAGCAGGAAAAAGCAGGCTTAAAGCAGAATGCTATAGGATGATCCTTTGCACTATACATAAATTTTCCGAGTATCTTGAGGAGGTAGGTTATGTTATCTGATATTGAAATTGCTCAACAAGCGAAAATGCAAAAAATCACTGATGTGGCTGCTAAGCTAGGCATCAGCGAGGACGATATTGAATTATACGGCCGTTATAAGGCTAAGCTTTCCATGGACTTGATTCGTCGCATGGAAAATGAAAAGCCCGGCAAGCTGGTTTTGGTTACCGCCATTACCCCGACTCCGGCTGGTGAAGGCAAGTCCACTACCACTGTAGGCCTAGCTCAAGGCCTGCACAAAATCGGCAAAAAGGTTATCGTGGCTCTGCGCGAGCCCTCCTTGGGCCCCTGCATGGGCATTAAGGGTGGCGCAGCTGGCGGCGGTTATTCCCAAGTTGTGCCCATGGAGGACATCAACCTGCACTTTACGGGTGACTTCCACGCTATTACCAGTGCTCATATGCTGCTGAGTGCTATGCTGGATAACCATATCCAACAGGGCAATGCTCTGAATATTGACCCGCGCCGCATTGTGTGGAAGCGCGTTGTAGATATGAACGACCGCGAGCTGCGTAATATCGTAGTTGGCTTGGGTGGCAAGGCGCATGGCGTGCCCCGTCAGGATGGCTTTGATATTACCGTAGCCTCCGAGGTTATGGCTATTTTGTGCTTGGCTAATAGCCTGCACGACCTTAAGGAGCGCTTGAGCAAGATTATCGTGGCTTATGATTACAGCGGCAACCCTGTAACTGCAGGCCAAATCAAGGCTCACGGCGCTATGGCAGCACTTTTAAAGGATGCTATTAAGCCGAATTTGGTACAAACCTTGGAAAATGTGCCCGCTATCATCCATGGCGGTCCCTTTGCTAATATTGCCCACGGCTGCAACAGCGTTATGGCAACCAAGACCTGCATGAAGCTGGCTGATTACACCATCACCGAGGCAGGCTTTGGCGCAGATTTGGGCGCTGAAAAATTCTTTGATATAAAATGCCGTTATGCAGGCTTAAAGCCCGATGCAGTTGTTATCGTAGCAACCGTGCGCGCACTGAAAATGCACGGCGGTGTGCCAAAGACCGAGCTCAAGACTCCGAATGTGGAGGCTGTGAAGGCTGGCCTGTGCAATTTAGAAAAGCACATCGAAAACGTGAAGAAGTTTGGCGTGCCCGCTGTAGTAGCTATCAATATCTTCGCTCAGGATACTGCCGAAGAGCTGGAGGCTGTGCGTGAGCACTGCGCTAAGCACGGCGTGAATGTAGCACTGTCCGACGTCTTTGCTAAAGGTGGCGAGGGCGGCATTGAGCTGGCTAAAGAGGTTGTGGCTCTGGCTGAAAGCGGCAAGGCTAATTTCAAGCCCATCTATGAGTTGGATATGCCATTGAAGGAAAAAATTGAGACCATCGCTAAAGAAATTTATGGCGCTGATGGTGTAAACTATACTAAAGAGGCTGATAAGGCCCTGAAGGAATTTGAAGCTCTGGGCTATGGCAACTTGCCTGTTTGCATGGCTAAAACCCAGTATTCCTTCTCCGATGACCAAACTTTGCTTGGTCGTCCAAGTGGCTTTACTATTACTATTAAAAATTGCCGCATTGCTGCCGGCGCTGGCTTTGTGGTTGTGCTGACCGGTGATATTATGACCATGCCCGGTCTGCCCAAGGTTCCGGCTGCCGAAAAGATTGACGTTAGTGATGAGGGCGTCATCAGCGGCCTGTTCTAAATGCTCAAGGTGTTTTAAAGGCTTTTGAGGTGAATTGCAATGGAAACTATTTTAATGAGGGGTAAGCCTGTTGCTGACGTGTATCGTGAGACCATAACAGAAAAAATTGCTGCGGCTAAGCAGCGCGGTCTTTTGGTGACACTGGCTATTGTGGTTGTGGGGGATGATCCTGCTTCCCATGTGTACAAGGGCAGGCTGGTTAAATTGATTGAGAGCTTGGGCGGTGCCGCTAAGGTTATCGAGCTGCCCGGCGACTCAAGTGAAGAAGATGTTATTGGTGTAGTGAAAAAGCTTAACCGTAATCGTTATGTAACCGGCATTTTGCCGATGATGCCCATGCCTAAGCATATTAATGGCGATGCTGTGGGTGCGGCCGTTTCGCCTAACAAGGATGTGGACTGTCTGAATCCCCAAAACAGCGGTGATGTTTTCATGGAACGCAGCAAATGGGCGGCCTGCACTCCCCGCTCCTGCATGGCTATTTTGGAGCATTATGGCATTGAGCTGGATGGCAAAAATGTGGTAGTTATCGGCCGCAGTAATGTGGTGGGCAAGCCCGTAGCCATGCTGCTGCTGGCAAAAAATGCTACGGTAACTGTGTGTCACTCCCACACGAAGGAGCTGCCCGAGCTTTTAAAAACAGCGGATGTGATTGTGGCAGCTGTAGGCAAGGCCTGCTTTGTGAAGCCGGAAATGGTGAAGGAAGGTGTGGTTATTGTGGACGTGGGCATTAACGCTGTGGGCGACAAGCTCATGGGCGATGTGGACCCGGCTGTGGCCGCAAAGGCCAGCGCCTTTACTCCTGTGCCCGGCGGCGTTGGTGTGGTTAGCAACATGATGGTTATGGAATGCTTGACACGTAATTTGTAAAAGGATGGATCATGAGATATTTTTGGCTGCTTTTGGCTGTGGTAGTGACGGCAGTGATTTTTGTAAATTCTTCGTTGCCGGCTACAGAATCCGGCAGGCTGAGTGGTGTTGTGGCTCAGCTTGTTTTGCAGCTAGCTAGGCTGACGGATATTACGCTGACGGGGAATGTGGAGCACACTATTCGTAAGCTGGCGCATTTTTGCGAATACGCGCTGCTGGGGTTTTTGTTGTTTTTTACATATCTTTCCTATACCCGAAAAAAGCTCTGGTTTTTTATTCCGTCGCTTGTCGGGATCGTCATTCCCTTTTGCGACGAAGGATTGCAATTTTTTTCGGACGGTCGGGCGCCTTCGTTCAAAGATGTGGGAATCGACATATCGGGAGCGGCATTCGGTTTTCTGTGCGCGTGGGCGGTATATTTTGTCGTTTTGAGTATTGTTCGCGCCAAGCGTAAAAAAAGTTGTAAAGGATAAAGAATCTCTCCA
>USBV01000129.1 GCA_900553055.1 uncultured Phascolarctobacterium sp. | reverse complement strand
TGGATCAAGGCCGGAGCCGCAATGGTGGAGGTAATTACATAGTTAGCGGTAGTCGGCACGCCCATACCAAGGATCAGGGAGGTGATCATGGTGAAGAACATGGCCGGAAGCAGCTTGCCACCTGCCAGGTCCAACAGTGCAGTTGCAACCTTCAGACCAACGCCGGTCTTGGTTACAACGCCAATGATGATGCCGGCAGTAGCGCAGGCAATCAGTACGCCCAAAACACCCTTGGAGCCATCAATCAGGCCTTGGATAACCTGCTTGAAGGAAATACGGGTGGATTTACGCAGGCAAGCGCAGATAATGCTCAAAGCAATAGCCGCCAAGGCCGCACGCATGGGAGTATAACCACTTACCAGCAGGTAAATAATCACGATCAAAGGAATGGCCAAATGACCCTTTTCCAAGAACAAATCCTTGAACTTGGGCAGCTGGTCACGAGGAGTACCCTTCAGGCCAAACTTTTTTGCTTCATAATGTACGCCCAGCCATACGCCGATGTAGTACAGCATCGCAGGAATAACTGCTGCTTTAACTACGTCAAAATACGGCACGCCTACAAATTCAGCCATCAGGAAGGCTGCTGCACCCATTACAGGGGGCATCAGCTGGCCGCCGGTGGAAGCAGCGGCTTCTACAGCGCCTGCGAAAGCGGGACGATAGCCCAGCTTTTTCATCATGGGGATCGTAAAGGAGCCGGTACCGGCTACGTTACCAACGGAGGAGCCGGATACGGTGCCCATCAGGCCGGAGGATAGCACTGCTACCTTGGCCGGACCGCCAGCTGCCCAGCCGGCAATGGCATTAGCCAAATCGATGAAGAATTTGCCCAGGCCCGTAGCCTCCAAATAAGCGCCAAACAGGATGAATAAATAAATGAAGGTGGAGGATACGCCCATTGGGGTACCAAAAATACCCTCTGTGGTGAAGAAGAGATGGTCAAACATTTCCTCCAGACCCACACCACGGTGTGCCATAATACCCGGAACATAAGGACCAAAGAAGGCGTAGAGCAGGAAAACCAAGGCCACGATAATCATGGGCCAGCCAACGACACGGCGAGCTGCTTCAAAAACCAGCACCGTGCCAATCAGCGCCACGATAAAGTCCGTTTCCGTGTTCATACCGGCGCGCAGCACCAGCTCATTGTAGTTATAAACAATGTACATAGCGGAGCATGCACCAGCAAGAGCAAAGAGCACATCAATCGGATTCATCTTGGTCTTGGACCAGGATTGTCTAGTAGGATATAACAGGAAAATCAGCAAAAAGCCAAAGGTTAAGTGGATGGCGCGCTGCAAATGCGCATCCAAAATACCAAAGGTTGCTGTGTACAGCTGAAACGCTGCGAATAAAATACAAATACCATTAATGATATAGCCCCATAAGCCGCTCATTTCGCGCTTATTGGACTCTTTATCAAATTTTTGCAGTACCTCTTCTGCAGAAAGCTCTCTAATCTGTTCTTCTTTTGCAGACATTGGGTATCAGCTCCTCTCATCAATCTCAACAAAATATGCAACTACAAATAATTCTCCCACCAATACTCATAACGAGACTGGACCTTTATTTTTAGGGCCGTTCCCTGCCCGTACAGCTTAATCAAATCATAATCCTCTGCCCCATGGATTAAATGCGGCATGGCCTGCTCCGAAATGCGCAAGGCCAGCTCCTTATAGGGCCGGTTCATTTCCAAATCAAAGCGTCCATCATAAGTGCGCGTTAGCTTGCCCTCGCTCGGAGCATAAGGATAACCCCAGCCCAGTGAGGAAAAGCGAGTGTGCGTCATCAAAAGTGAATTGGCACCCTGCACCAAAAAATAATCGTCCCAGGCAGTTTTTTCCACCGAATGCGTGAGGCTGATGCGCCATTCATCACCGGGATGCGTAGCAAAGGCAAAGGGCTTGCCCTGCTCCGGCAGCACCGCCACCACTAAACGCGTGGCATACCAGCCTAAAAAAAGGAGCAAAATGCTAACAATAATTACAAAATGCTTAACTGGGAAAAAAGACCGGGAGCCGGCAATAGCCGGTTTCCGGTCTTTGAAGTTCGGCTTCATGTAAAAATCTTATTTCTCGTTAAAGAATTTTTCAGCGCCCGGGTTCAGTTTAATGGACATGCCGTCTTTACCAGTTGCCTTGGAGATTGCGCCTGCTGCGGAGTGAGCGGCTTTCATGCGGTCCAGGTTGCCATACAGAGCTTTAGCTACGCTGTAAGCAGTGTCAGCGTCCATCTTGTCGGTAACTGCCAGCATGCATTTTACAGCAACAGCCGGAACGTCAGCAGTTTGTTTAGCATAGGTGCCGTTCTTGATAACCAGCTTGGTGTAGAACGGATATTTCTTAATCAGTTCGTCAGCCTTAGCAGCATCAACAGGAACCAGAACTACTTCGTGTTGAGTGGAGATATCTTGGATAGCAGCGGTCGGATGGCCAGCAGTTACGAAAGCAGCGTCAACGTTGCCGTCTTTCAGAGCACTTGCAGCTTCACCGAAGGACAGGTATTGAACCTTAATGTCGGAATATTTGATGCCATAAGCTTCCATGATTTGACGAGCGTTAGCTTCGGTACCGGAGCCAGCAGCGCCTACAGCAATGCGTTTACCTTTGAAATCAGCAACGGATTTGATGCCGGATTTTTTCAGGGTTACGATTTGTACGGTTTCGGGATACAGGGTAGCCAAGCCTTGCAGGTTAGCAACCTTCTTATCCTTGAACATTTCGGTGCCGTTAGCAGCATAGTAAGCGATATCGTTTTGGATGAAAGCGATTTCTACTTTGCCTTGCTTCAGCAGGTTAACGTTAGCTACGGAAGCGCCGGTGGATTGAGCAGAAGCGTTAGCGCCTTTGATGTTCTTGTTCAAGATATCAGCCAGAGCGCCGCCCAGCGGGAAGTAGGTACCGGAGGTACCGCCGGTAGCAATGTTAATGAATTTTTGTGCAGCCGGTTTCTTTTCTTCTTTCTTGTCGCCACCACAGCCAGCGATCATAGTAGCCATAACCATCATACCAAGTAAAAATGCCAAAATTTTTTTCATAGTGGATTCCCCTCCTCTGTAATCGAATATGCGCTAAATAGTCACAGCAACATATTTATTGGTTATGTTATTCGTGATATCTTTGTAAAATCCTGCTAAAATTTTGGTAAAAAACGATTGTATACAAAATACATGTAGAATAAACATACAAAACACTTGCTGCTAACGAGGTCTTTTGGGATTTGTATGCAATTTTACTGCATATTTTATCATTCTGCTCAGTCTTTTCAGATTGTTTTTGCCTAATTGCGTAATCTATGTTACAATAATAGTGTTATATTTATTGCCTTGTGTTAGGCACAGAGAAATTTTGCTTGCAAAAGCTGAAGCGATAGCATCGCTAATATGATTAAGGAGTGAAGATTCATGAGTTCCGGAGCTTATCAACTGCGACTGGTTCGCACCCTGTACCAAAATGTGTATGGCTGCATGCTGTATAACGAAAACCAACAACCCGTTGGCCAATTAGAGATTGTGCCCAATATTCCCTTGGATAGAAGCCAAGTACCCGAGGATGCACCGGAGGTACCGGCTTATTTGCTCGTTATTGTTAAGGATGCAGATATCAATAAGGATAATCTGATTGATTTTGAAGAGCGTGCTAGCTATGCCCTGTTAAAGCGCTTCTCCACTGAGGAAATCGCCTTCCAGCACTGCCAATTCTACTATCCCTCCCCGGCCTTCATTTTTGAGCAGCCGGACGCCACCACCGCACCGATTATGTAAAAACCTACACAAAAAGCTGTCACCTTAGCGTTCATGCTATGTGACAGCTTTTTTAATTCCTCACTTTTTTATTTATGCTTTACTGCGAGGCTGCGGATGGACACATTCACATTCTTCACCTGCATCGCGGTCATGTACTCCACCTTTTCTTTGATCTTGGCCTGCAGCTGGCGGGTCACAGCAAACAGCTTCACCCCATAATACAGCACAACCTCAACGCTAATCACAATACCCTTGGAATTATCGCTACGGCGACGCACCTTAATGCCGCTCACCTTCTGAACGCCCTCCAGCTTTTCGGCAATCAAATTAATAATATCCTCAATCGCTCTATCCGCAATCAAAAGCTTGCCGTAAAAGCTAAACGACGGGCGCACAATGCTGCGGTCCGCATCCTTCTCCTGCCGCCTTTGGCTAGAAAAAATATTATACGGCAAATCCGCAAAGTAGCCTGTAAAATGTGGCTTCAGCTCCACCGTCGGCACGGGCACAATATGCTTGCCCTCCTGCAAACGCGAATAGCGCGCCTTCTTAATCTCGGCCTTGCTGGCCACCTGATTAATATAAACCGTCTTCACCGGCGGGTCCAGCTCCAGCTTTTTCGTAATCTTGCCAATCATATTATCCGAGGTAGCAATAATCAAAAGCCGTTTAATCCCACTCGTCGCCAAGGCCTTGCGCACCTCGGCTGCGTGCTCGCTATCCGTAAAAATAGCTCTTTTAACAGCCTGAATACGATTTTGCTCGTTTTTAGCAGAGGTACCCGCCAAAATCTTGGTGCCCTTAATGAGCAAGCCATCATCAATAATAGCATCGCATTTATTGTCAAAAGCCACGCCAATTGCGTGATGGCTTTTGCCCGTGCCACTGGGACCTACAAAAGCAATTACTTCCATTCTATAACACCCTTAACATCCTCGTAATGAACCTGCCACACGCCCAATTCCGTGGGATAGCGGTCGGGAATAGCGTGAAAATCACTGCCACCGCCCACTAAAAGCTGCAGCTCCTGCGCCAGCTGCAGGCCCTG
>USBV01000128.1 GCA_900553055.1 uncultured Phascolarctobacterium sp. | reverse complement strand
GCCTGCCCAGCCAAGTATTCCTCACGCGGCACAAGCTGCACATACTTTTTGAGTATATAGCCCTTGCGACAGTCGGGGCATAAATAGGCATTATCAATCACGTTGCCACACACAGCGCAGCGACGCGGAAAAACCAACTCCCTTAGCACGCGCGTATAATATGCTATTGCTCTTCCATATTCCTTGAGCATCAAAAGACCTCCGTATCCTCCTGCAGCCTTTCCGCAAGCAGGCTGTGACGCCGACGCGTTTTATCGTTTTCCACTGCCGTCAGCACTGCACGCTTGGAGCCTACGACTAAAACCTTCTGCTTAGCCCTCGTCACCGCTGTATAGAGCAAATTGCGCTGCAGCATAATATAGTGACTCGGCACCATCAGCAAAATCACAAAGGGATACTCGCTACCCTGCGACTTGTGCACGCTCATAGCATAGGCCAGCTGCAGCTCCTCGCACTCTCCCTGGCTATAGCTCACATAATCGCCCTCGGGCCGCTCCGGAAAAGCCACGGTCACAGTTTTACCCTCTATCTTATACACACGGCCAATATCGCCGTTAAAAACATCCTTTTCATAATTATTGCGAATTTGCATTACCTTATCCCCCACGCGCAGCACATTGCCGGGAATGGAAGCCTCCGGCTTATGTACGCTAGGCGGATTAATATATTGCTGCAAAAGCTTATTTAAGTTCTGCACACCGCAGGGACTTTTATGCATCGGGCTCAGCACCTGCACGCGGCGCCAGTCCCCGTCCATGGTTAAATCGCCATAAAGGCGCGCCACATATTCCGCTGCCGCCTGCTCATCGGTGAACTCCTGCAGCGCAAATTCGCTATTGGGGCTAGCGATAAACTCCGGCATTTGCCCATGATTAATCTTATGTGCATTGCGCACAATCGGGCTCACCTCGGCCTGACGAAAAACGTTTTCCAGCCGCACCACGGGCATTTTCCCCGAGCGAATCATATCCTGCAGCACGGAGCCTGCACCAACGGAAGGCAGCTGGTCCACATCGCCAACAAAAATCAAGCGACAGCCCCCCTGCACCGCCTTTAATAAATGATAGGTTAGATTTATATCCAGCATCGATGCTTCGTCAATAATAATAGCTTCTGCATCCAAGGGGTCTTCTTCGTCCTTACCAAAGAATAAACCATCACCGCTGGGCTGATATTCCAAAAGCCTGTGCACCGTCAGTGCCGGATGCCCGGCCGAATCTGCCAAGCGACGTGCAGCCCTGCCCGTGGGCGCTGCCAATAGAATGCGACAGCCCGCCTTTTCCAAAACATTCAAGATGCCCTTAACAACCGTAGTTTTACCAGTGCCCGGTCCGCCTGTGAGCACAAACACGCCGTGCTCAAGGCTTGTGTAAATAGCCTGGCGCTGCGCTTCGGCCAAGCGAATGCCTGCCTCACGCTCCCACGCAGCAATGACCGCATCCGCATTTACTCTTGTAATAGGCTTAGCCTGGTCACGCAAATACAGCAGCCTGCGAGCTGTTTGCACCTCGGCCCGATATAGGTATTCGGGATAAATAAAGCGCACGCCCCCTACCTCTTCTACGCGCAGCCTATCCTTTTGGATGAGCTGGTTAAAGGTTTCCTGTACTGCCTCACGGTCCACCAAAAGCACGCGGGCCGTCTCCCGCACCAACAGCTCCTCTGGCACGCAGGTATGCCCAGCCCCCGCTGCGGAAACCAAGGCATAGCTAATGCCAGCCTCTAAGCGTTCGCTGCAGTCATGCTCCATGCCCATAGCTAGCGCAATGCGGTCCGCCGTTTTAAAGCCAATGCCATCCACATCACGTGCCAAGCAGTAGGGATTTTCCTTTAAACGCGTTATGGCCGTATCACCATAAACGGCCTGCAGCTTGGCGGCGTAACCACTGGAAACACCATTGGACTCTAAAAAGAGCATCAGCTCCCTGAGGCCCGACAAGGCCTGATAAGCCTCGCTAATGGCCACCGCCTTTTTGGTGCTAATGCCCTTCACCTTAGCCAGCCGCTCAGGATATTGCTCCAGCACCGCTAGCGTCTCCGTGCCAAACATTTCCACAATACGAGCAGCCATCACCGGCCCCACTCCCGGCAAAGCACCGGAAGCCAAAAAACGCTCCATACCGGCAGCGGAGGTGGGCTGCATCACCTGAAGGGAGGCAGCATTAAACTGCTGGCCGAAGCGGGCATGCTCTACCCAATCCCCGGTCAGGCTCACCTGCTCCCCCAAATAAGGCGCCGGCCCTCGATATACTGCTGTAAATTTGCCCAAGGCTTTATTTTCCACCCGCAGCACGCTGTACATGCCATCATCGCTTTGAAAGACGATGTCGGCTACAACGCCCTCCTGTATTTCCATTGCTTCACCACCAATATCATGCGTCTAAGCCTAAAGAAACATGTGTTTTTTGTATTATCCTCTATTATATCACGAAAATATGCTTTCGGGGAGCATTTAGCTTTACAGGCTTTATTTTTTTAGCTATAATATAATGTAAGCGAGCCTCGAAGCTAAAGCTAAGGAAAGCAACATGAGGGCCGCTATTTGCTTATTTTATTTTTAGAGGTGTAAACGTGAAACAAAAAGCTTTTCTTGGTAAATTAATTGCCATTGATATGTATAATTGCGGTACGGAGGAAATCGCTACTCCCACTGTAGCCGAAGAGCTGCTGCGCAAGGGCTGTGAGGAGTTTGCTATGCGCTGCCAACAAATAGTCTGCTACCAAGAGGAGGGCGCTAAGGAATATTCCCTCTTCGCCATTTGCCAACAAGGCCATGTTACTCTGCATGTGTATCCTGAAATGGGCTTTATGACGGCTGACCTATTCAGCTGCTGTGCTAATGCGGACCCTGCTGCTTTAGCTCGCTACCTGCGTCAAGCCTTTGATGCTGATAAATCTAAGATTACCCTTTTAGACCGCGGTGATTTTGGCAGCAAGAACGATATGAAGCCCACCCATCGCTCCAAGATTAAACTTATTCGTCGCACCAAAAATGTGACCAGCAGCATGGGCAGCAAGCTGAAAAAGATGATGATGAAGCCCCGCTCTATCTAATTTGTTTTACTATGGATAAGGCTGCCCCTGTGGCAGCTTTTTTCTATGTATAGTTTTTATTCCCCAGCTTAAGGGAGGTTTACACAATGAAATATCTCATGTGGGATGTGGATGGCACCCTAGTGCTCACTGGTGGCGCTGGCAAGGATGCCATGATAAATGTTATTAAGGATTATTATTTTTTAGATGCCTTTGATTTTACGAGAAGCTTGGCCGGTCGCACTGATTCGGATATAATTAAATCCGTGGTCACCCGCCTGAGAGGTCGCTGCAGCAGCGCTGAAGCTGCAGGCCTTTTAATTCGCTATCACATGGAGCTGCCCAAGCAGCTACCCCTGCACAAGGGCCGTGTGCTGAAGAATGTGGAGAAAACACTGGCTTATTTTGCTAAGCCTGGCAGCAAGTATTTAAACTGCTTGCTCACTGGCAACACACGCACCGGCGCGCAGGAAAAGCTGGCTTATTATGGCTTGGACAAGTATTTTTCCTTCGACCACAGCGTTTTTGGCGAGGTTAGCGAAAAGCGTGAGGAGCTGGCGCGCATTGCCTTTTCCCGCTTCTTTTTAATGCATAACCAAAGCTTTTCACCCGAGCAAATGATTTTTATTGGCGATACGCCCAACGACGTCAAATGTGCTCATTCCATTGGCGCGCGCTGCTTAGTGGTGCTTGATGGCTCCAGCTATAAGCGTGAGGATTTTGCCGAAGACAAGCCTTGGAAAATCATCGATGCCTTACCCGATGAGCCCGAGCAATTGGAACAGCTTTTGAATGAAGCTTAAGCAGAAAGCAGGTACAACATGAAGCTTATGCATAAATACTTCCCTAAGATTATCTTGACAGCGCTGCTCCCCCTGCTCGCACACACAGCTTTTGCCTATAGCAACGCTGATTTAGCCGCTGTACAAAGGGGAGCTAGCTGCCCCGGTGGCGATTTATCCGGCGCAGATTTATCAGGCTATAACCTAGCGGGCCGCGATTTTGCCGGTGCGGATTTTACCGAAGCACGCTTGGATGGCACCAATTTGGACAAAGCTCAGCTTCACAATGCTGTTTTTCGCAACGCTATTTTGCATCGCAGCCGTTTGCGTGATGCCGATTTGAGCGATGTTGATTTTAGCTATGTCAAAGCCTCCGATGCCGATTTTACGAACGCCAAAATGGAGCGCACGCAGCTTTTTCGCGCCCAGCTGCAGGGCAGCAAGCTGCTCAATGTCAATTTACAGTACGCTCAGCTGCAGGAGGCTGTATTAGACGGCATCCAAGGTGATTTTGCGGACTTTAGCTACGCTAGCCTGCCCTATAGCTGGCTAAGAGGAGCACATTTGCCTAATGCTTGCTTTTATGGTGCCAACATGTACAGCACCCACCTCACTAAGGCCGATTTAAGCAATGCCGATTTGCGCAGCGCCAAGCTAGGCCACAGCGATTTGCAGCAAAGCAAGCTGAATAAGGCACTGCTGGACAGAGCCGTGCTCGAATACGCCGATTTGCGCGGTGCGGAGTTGGAATATACTCAATTTGGCACAGCCTTTAAGGACCACGCTAAAATGGATAAATAATTTTAAAAACAAATACTGAGCTTAAAATTTTATTTTCGCCACCCTAACGGGTGGCGTTTTTATTTATCCTGCACGCCCTTAGAAAGCTCCAGCCTAGGATAGCTTAGGCTTAGCTTGGCTTGCACCAAGCCAGTGCCCACGCCCTTGATTTCGATAGCATCAATGGTGAGGCGTTGCTTTTCCACCTGTTTCAGCCAGCGCAGCAAAGCAAAATACT
>USBV01000127.1 GCA_900553055.1 uncultured Phascolarctobacterium sp. | reverse complement strand
GCCGGGAGTATGGGCTGTATCTGTTTTTAGACGGTGCACGCCTGCCCGCCGCGCTGGTTGCGGAGGGAAACGATCTGGCCCCGGCGGATTTTGCGAACTACTGCGATGTCTTCTACATCGGCGGCACCAAATGCGGCCTGCTTTTCGGCGAGGCTGTAGTTATTTTAAACGACGAAATTAAGCCTGACTTCCGCACCATTGCTAAGCAATGCGGTGCCATTATGGCCAAGGGACGCCTTTTGGGCGTGCAATTCGGCGCTGCCTTCACGGACGATTTATATACCAAAATCTGCGCCAAGGGCACCCAGCAAGCGCTGAAAATTAAGCAAGCACTGCTGGACTGCGGCTTTAAATTCGTCACCGACTCCCCCACCAACCAACAATTTGTCATCATGACTCCGACGCAATTTGCTAAGCTCAGCGAAGAATTCGCTCTGAGCCATATTGCCTATCTGCCTGACGGCAATTATAGCGTGCGCATCTGCACTAGCTGGGCCACCGACGACGCCCAGGTAGACAAGCTGATTACCATGATCAAGGAGCTGTAAAACAATCCATAGTAAAAAATATGACCCTGCAAGAGCTATTCTTGCAGGGTCTTTTTAGTTTAAGAGTGAAAATTAAAAGCGTTCAATCAGCTTGTAGCCGCGACCAATCAGGAAGGTTGCAGTCTCGGGCTCAGTAGTTTTGAATACCACAACGGGCTTGACATTCTCACGGTTAAAGGAAATATACAGGTAAGAAATATCAATATTAGCGTTATCGAGAGCGGTCAGAATGCCATCCAGATAGCCCGGAGTATCGTTCATTTCCACGGCGATAACCTTGTCCTGACGGCATTGCAGGCCTGCTGCTCTAAGTGCATCAATAGCAACATCACCCTTGTCAACGATTAAACGCACGATACCATATTCAGCGCTGTCATTTGCCAGCATGGTGTAGATATTGATATCAGCCTTTTTAAGAATACTAGTAATTTTTAACAAACCACCTTGGGTATTTTCGGTGAACAAAGAAACTTGATTAAGCATTTATAAAATCCTCCTCAATGAAATTACAGCATATCAGCCAAATCCAGCAGCATACGCTCGGTTTTTTCCCAGCCCAGGCAGGGGTCGGTAATGGATTTGCCATATACGCCATCGCTAATAGCCTGGCAACCATCCTCAATATATGACTCAACCATGAGGCCCTTGACAATCTTCTTAATGTCCGGATTCAGCTTGCAGGAGTTAACGATATCTTTGGCAATACGGGGTTGCTCAGCCCACTTCTTGCCGGAGTTATTGTGGTTGGTATCAACAATAATAGCGGGGTTCTTCAGCTTGCGCTCTGCATACATATTATACACATTGCGCAAAATTTCGTAGTGATAGTTGGGATAGCTGTTGCCATAGGGATCAACATAGCCGCGCAGAATGGAGTGCGCCAGCTCATTGCCCTTGGTGCGCACCTCCCAGCCGCGGAAGAGGAATTCCTGTTCATGCTGAGCAGCAGCAACACTGTTCAGCATAACGGAAAGGTCACCAGAGGTGGGATTCTTCATTCCCACGGGGATACCCACACCGGAGGCGATCATGCGGTGCAGCTGGTCCTCGCTGGAGCGAGCGCCTACAGCAGCGTAGCTCAAAAGATCGGACAGATAGCGGAAAACCTCGGGATAGAGAATTTCCTCAGCACCGGTCATACCGGTTTCTTCTATTACGCGCACATTCATCTTGCGGATGGCGATGATGCCGCCCAGCATATCCTCCTGGCCATCAGGAGTGGGTTGGTGCAGCATGCCCTTGTAGCCCACGCCAATGGTGCGAGGCTTATTGGTATACAGGCGTGGCACGATGTAAATTTTATCCTTTACCTTTTCCTGCACCTTAGCCAGTCTATGCACATAATCTAAAACTGCTTCCTCATTATCGCTGGAGCAGGGGCCGATAACCATTAAAAAGCGGTCATTCTTGCCGGTAAAAATATTCTTAATTTCTTCATCACGCTGCAGCTTCAGCAGCTTAGAAGCTTGGCTTATGGGATAATCCTCCATTAACGCCTGCGGGGAGGGAAGCACCTTAATAAATTCCATTTGCATACTCATAGTTTTTTCTCCAATTACATTTCTTTCACGGGGATCGGACCTCTGGAAATGGCGATGGTGCCGGTGCGGGCAATCTCGATAATTTCAAACTGCGCCATCATTGCACAAATGGCATCAATCTTTCCTTGGGAGCCGGTGATTTCAATAACAACATTTTCGGGGCTGATGTCCACGATCTTTCCACGGAACACATCGACAATATTGCGAATATCCTTGAGGGTTTCCTTGTTAGCGCGCACCTTTAACAGCACAAGCTCGCGCACAATGGAGTCGACCTCACCCAAATTAACGATTTTAATAATATCTATAAGCTTGGAAAGCTGGTTAATCACCTGCTCCAGCTCATGCTTATCCTCTACAGAAACCTCGATGTTGATGCGAGTTACATCGGTTTCTTCAGTATAGCCTGCAGAAATGCTTTCAATGTTGAAGGCACGACGGCTGATTAAGCCGGATACGTGAGTCAGTACGCCGGGCTTGTTATCTACCAAAATAGCTAAATTATATTTTTTCATCGCTTTTAATCTCCTAATACCATGTTATCCAGCTGTGCACCCGGTGCAACCATGGGCAGTACGTCTTCGTTAGGAGGCAGGATGACATCAATCAAGGTGGCACCCTCACTCTCTAAAGCAGCCTTCAGATTAGCCTCAAAGCCATCCAAGCCTTGAATTCTAACGCCCTTAATACCCATAGCCTCAGCCAATTTCACAAAATCAACCTTGGTGTCCATAATGGTGTTGGAGAAGCGGTGGCCATAGAACAGCTTTTGCCATTGGTAAACCATACCCAAAACACTGTTATGCAGCAGCACAATTTTTACATCAATATTGTTATCAGCCATGGTAGCAAGCTCTTGAATATTCATCATAATGGAGCCGTCACCGGTGAAAACTACTACCTTTTGCTGGGGCTTGGCTAGCTTGGCACCCATAGCAGCGGGCAATCCATACCCCATGGTACCCAAGCCACCGGAGGTCAGGAATTGACGGGGCTTGCGGCTATTGAAGAATTGAGCAGCCCACATTTGGTGCTGGCCTACATCGGTTACCACAATGGTATCATCATCCACCAAGTCGGATACCTTTTCAATCAGCTGCTGAGGCAAAATCGTTTCTGCATTCTGTTTATAAGAGAAGGGATGCTCCTTGTTCATGGCAATAACATGGTTGCGCCATTCAGCGATATGACTCTCAAAGTCATCCACGGAACGAATCATCAGGTTCAAGAAAATGGGCATGGACCAACGCAAATCGCCGAAGACAGGATAGTCTACAGGAACATTCTTATTGATTTCTGCTTTATCAACCTCGAAATGCACGATTTTAGCATTGGGAGCAAAGGCACTCAGCTTGCCGGTAACGCGGTCATCAAAGCGCGCACCCAAGGTGATAAGCAAATCGCATTCCTGCACTGCCATATTGGCTGCGTAGGAGCCGTGCATACCCACCATGCCGAGGAAGCCCTCATCGGTGGAGAGAACACAGCCCAAGCCCATGAGGGAGCAAATTACCGGAATAGAGGACATCTTTACAACCTCACGGAAAAGCTTGCTTTGACCAGAAAGCGTCATGCCGCCGCCAATAAAGAACAGGGGGCGCTTGGCATTTTTAATTGCTTCCACTGCAGCCACGATTTCTTCCTCATTGCCGGTAAATTCGCCGGAATAACCGCGTAGATTAACTGTTTTGGGATATTCATATTCAAATTGAGTAGAAAAAACGTCCTTAGCGATATCGATTACAACAGGGCCCGGACGGCCGGTACGAGCGATGAAAAAGGCCTCTTTAATAACGCGGGGCAGCTGCTCCACCTTTTTCACCAAATAATTATGCTTGGTAATCGGAGTGGTAATACCCACAATATCGGCCTCTTGGAAGGAATCCTTACCGATATAGGGGTTGCCTACCTGACCGGTAATGCAAACCATGGGGATGGAATCCATGTTCGCGGTGGCGATGCCGGTAATTAAATTGGTAGCACCGGGGCCGGAGGTAGCGAAGCATACGCCCACCTTACCCGTAGCCCTAGCGTAGCCATCAGCGGCATGCACTGCGCCCTGCTCATGGCGAGTCAAAATATGGGGAAATTTAGCCTGATAGACAGCATCATATAAATCCAATACTGCGCCACCAGGATAACCAAAAACAATGTCAACCTCTTCTCGTCTCAGGCTTTCTAAAATAGCCTGTGCACCATTCATCAACAAGAGATAACTCCTCCCAACCTAAAAAATATATAATCTCTTTAATTAACCCTATTATAATCACACTGTACCACTAGGAGCTATCAGCCATCTGTGACAGCAAGTCAGCTTCGGTAGTACCTGTATGCTATGTATCTCCTACAGAAGTACACCACAACTGTAAAAGAAGATAGATAATTACTCTGATTGTAGCACATTCTGTTACTGTAAGCAATTAAAAATAGTAATAGCGTGTAATTCTTTTTTGCAAAATTCTTTACACTTTTTTGCTACTTTGCTCTTTGTCAAAGCTAAACAGCAAAAAAGCTAGCGCTACTGACTAGAATGTCAGCTGCGCTAGCTTTTTTACTTGGTTATATGGCAAACGTTCTTTTTGGTATATTCACGCTACCCATAAAATTTCAGTATATTTGTGCGTTCACAGAGGAGTGTCATAAGATGCGTGTCAGCTCAAAGCCTTGGGTGTCACAGCTCACCAGCTTGTAATTTACACCCTCACGCTCACCTTCAAAGGTCAGCACATGGTTTTCACCATGAATGTGCCCATAAACGCAGTAGTTCACATGAT
>USBV01000126.1 GCA_900553055.1 uncultured Phascolarctobacterium sp. | reverse complement strand
ATACGTCGAAAGTACTTGGCTGGAAGCGGCCTGGGAGGATAGATAGCTGCCGGTTGAAAAATTACACCATATCTAAAGATATGGTGTAATTTTTTATTTGATTAGAAGCTATCTATCCGAGCAGGTTCCCGGGTGATAGATAACTGCCGAAGCTATCTTCTGAGCCGACTGAGGATAGATATAGCTACCTATATACTAAAATCACTATTTATGCTATAATATAAAAAACTATAAGACGAAAAAGGAGCGCTTACAATGCGAATTATTATAGCTGGTGCTGGCAAGCTGGGCTTTAGTATTGCACAGCTCTTAGCAGAGGACCAATTTGATGTAGTGGTCGTAGAAATTGATCCTAAGCGTAAAGAGGTTGTGCAAAACTCCCTAGACGTGCTTGCCATCGAAGGCAATTCCTGCAGTCCCACAATTTTTGCTGATCCCGATGTGCGCGATGCGGATGTCATTATCGCCTGCACTGATAGCGATGAAGTAAATATGGTTACCTGCCTCTTAGCTAAAAAGAATGGTATTAAGCACACTGTAGCACGTATTCGTAATGTGGATTATGCTGTGCATGCTCCGGAAATGCTTAATAATGATATGAAGATTGACTTGGTCATTAATCCTGAGCGCATTACTGCAGTAGAAATTGACCATATTCTGATGACTCCTTCTGCCTTGAACGTTGATGAATTTGCAGAGGGTAAGGTGCGCATGTTCGAGGCTAAAATCAAGGAGGATTCCCCTCTAATTAATATACCCTTGAAGGACCTGCAAATCCCTCAGGATATCCTGATGGCTATGGTTTTCCGTCGTCATCGCATGATTATCCCACGCGGTAATGATTATGTTATGCCCGGTGATAACGTTTATTTTGTTGGTAAGCATGAGGCGATTCGCGAGTTCGAAAATTCCTTTGGCAACATCTATGATAAGCTGGAAAAGGTTTTAATTATCGGCGCAGGCCGTACCGGTCGTTTCCTCGCACCCATGCTGGAGGCACAAGGCATTCAGGTGAAGGTTATTGAAAAGAATCGTGAGCGTTGCCAGCTATTAGCGTCCCAGCTGCACAACGGTCTTGTTTTGTGCGGCGATGGCACGGATATGGATTTGCTTATGGAAGAGGGCATTGCCGAGGCCGATGTTGTGATTTGTCTTACTGAGGACGACAAGCTGAATCTTTTGTTAGCACAATTGGCTAAGCATCTAGGCGCACCAAAAACTATTGTGCGCGTCGCTCGCAACGAATATATTGAGCTGATGGAAAAGGTGGGCGTGGATATCGTACTGTCTTCCCGTCTGCTTAGCGCTGGCGAGGTACTGCGTTTCGTGCGCAAGGGCGGCATCGTTTCCCTGTCCCTTCTGGAAGGTGCTCAGGCTGAAGCCTTGGAAATCATTGTCGGCCGTGGCAGCGAGGTGGATGGCTTAGCTGTGCGCGATATCAGACTGCCCAAGGAAAGCCTTATTTGTGCTATTGTGCGTAACAACGAAGCTTATATTCCCAATGGTAATACAGTGCTCCATGCCAATGACCGCATTATTCTCTTTATTAAGAGTGAATTGTCCAAGGTTACTGTACCGCTCTTTGAAGGACGAGGCTAAGTATTATGGATTTTAAACTTGTCAATCGTCTTTTAGGCAAGCTAACGATGGCTGTATCCGCGGTTTTGCTAATACCTTTATTGGCTGCTTTTTATGCAGATAGGGAGCATATTTGGATATTTGCTTTTAGCTTGATAGTATGTGTGACGGTTGCTTCCTTTTTAAATTTATATTCTAGCAAACGCTCACGCCAACGCTTGCGTGTGCGCGAAGCTATCGCTGTAGTAGGCTGTGGTTGGCTTTTGGTGTGCTTATTGGGCTCCATACCTTATTTGCTCTTTAATCCGGAGGATCCCTTAGCTGCTGTTTTTGAAAGTGTCTCTGGCTTTACTACCACTGGTGTAACTACAGCGCTCTCCTTTAACGATTTTCCTCCTAGTATTCTCGTTTGGCGCTGCCTTACGCATTGGACGGGTGGTATCGGCGTAATTATGCTTTTTATCATTATTATGCCGCAGATGAATGGGGGAACAAGCTATCTTTTTAATGCGGAGCTTCCGGGAGCGGTGGCTGAACGTACCTTACCTAAGATTAAGGCATCGGCGGCGCTCATTCTCTTTATTTATTTACTGATGACCTGGGTGGAGATAGGCCTTTTGATGCTTGCTGGCTTGCCCTTTTACCAAGCCTTTAACTTGGCTTTGGCGACAATGGCTACGGGCGGCTTTTCCTACTATCACGACAGCCTTATTTCCTTCCATAATGTGGCAGTTGAAATTATTTCGATTGTGTTTATGCTGCTTTCCAGCATGAATTTTTCTCTTTATTACAAGGTTTGGCGAGGAGATTGGGAATCAGTTAAACAGGATACTGAGCATCGCTATTATATCGCCTTGATTTTGCTATCTACTGTTTTAATATGTGGCGACCTTTATATGCACGATTATCTTGACTTTTGGCAATCATTGCGGCATAGCTTTTTCCAATCTGTGTCCATTGCCAGCACCACTGGCTTTGCCTCCGATGACTTTAATAATTGGCCCAGCTTTAGTCGTTATCTGCTCTTAATGCTGATGTTCGTGGGTGGCTGTAGTGGCTCCACAGCTGGTGGCATTAAAATTTCCCGCATGGTGATTTTGCTAAAGGCTGGTTGGGCAGAGCTTTTGCGTACCCTGCATCCCAATATTGTTTATTCTGTAAAAATGGGTAAGCGCGATATTGACCCTGTTATAGTGGGAAATATAACGCGTTTCTTCTTTTTATATATTTTTGTCTTTATGATTCTATCCGTGCTGATAAGCATATCCGGTATCAGCGTGCTCGAATCCTTCGGTATCGTCGCAGCCTGCATGAGCAGTGTGGGCCCTGCCTTTGGTATTGTGGGGCCGACTTCCACATATGCTAATTTGCCGGATTGGGCTCGTTTTATTAGTGTAGTAGCCATGCTTTTGGGACGCTTAGAAATCTTCACTTTGCTAGCTATTATGCGTCCTGATTTTTGGCGTGAGAAGCAAAACTGGTAATTTGTTTGGAGGATAATGCATGAATACTAAGGTTATATCCTATCTTTTGGGCAAAATATCAGTGCTGATGGGCTTGGCACAAATCATCAATCTATGCCTAGCCCTCTATTATGGTGAGAGCTGTTCTCTGCAGTTTTTCATCTCGATTTTGCTTGCTGTTGGCTTGGGTTATGCTCTGCAATATTATGGACGCAATGCTTCCCATAAAGAAATTTCTGTGAGGGAGGGTATTGGTACCGTTTTTTTTGCTTGGGTTTTAGCAGCAGGTTTAGCCAGCATACCCTTTATTCTCTTGCAGGTATTAGATCCTGTCAGTGCCTATTTTGAGGCTATGTCAGGCCTTACAACAACTGGTGCAACCTCTATTAGCGATTTAGAGGTTTTGCCTAAGAGTCTGCTGTTTTGGCGTGCTAT
This sequence comes from uncultured Phascolarctobacterium sp., assembly GCA_900553055.1. Lineage (GTDB taxonomy): Bacteria > Bacillota > Negativicutes > Acidaminococcales > Acidaminococcaceae > Phascolarctobacterium_A. Next base: position 1,391 of record USBV01000126.1, on the reverse strand, counting down.
GAATCACTGGATTGGTGGCATTGGCATTATCGTAATTTTCGTAGCCCTGCTGCCATCTATGTCAGGCACAGCTGTGTATCTTTACAATGCAGAGGTAACAGGCTTTTCTAATAGCCGTATCCTGCCGCGCATTCGTACTACAGCTATTGCCTTGTTCTATATTTATCTCTTGCTCACGATTATCTTAACCGGCATTTTGCGTGGTATGGGTATGAGCGTATATGACGCAGTTTACCATGCCTGCTCCTGCATTGCCACGGGTGGCTTTTCGGATTATAATACCAGCGTAGCACACTTTAAGAGCCCTATGATTGAATATGCCTTAAGCATTTTCATGGTCTTAGCTGCTGGCAACTTCGCTGTGTATTACCAGGTAACGCAAAACGGTGTCAAAGCCCTGTGGGAGGATTTGGAGTTTAAGGTTTATGTGGTTATGGTGCTGTGCTTTACTGTGGCCATCGCGATAAACATCGTGCTCGTCAATGGATATTCGGTGGAAGGTGGCTTCCGTTCAGCCTTGTTCCATGTAGCATCCTTTGCTAGTACAACCGGCTTTGTAGCCGATGACTACGACAAATGGCCTTCCTTTGCGCGCATGATGCTCGCTGTGATGTTCTTCACCGGTGGCTGCGCCGGCTCCACCGCGGGTGGTATTAAAATTTGCCGCCTCATTGTCCTCGTCAAGACCGTAGCTGCTGAGCTGCGCCGTACTCTGCATCCGCAAATGCTGCTCAGTGTTTATTACAGCAAGGTGCGTTTATCAACGGGCACAGTGACCAATATCGGACGCTTCTTTTTTATGTATGTCTTCATTGTGGCACTGTTGACTTTACTGACCACTGCTAGTGGTGTGGCACCTGAGGAGGCTATTTTTGGCGTTGCTTCCTGCTTGGCCTCTGTGGGACCTGCTTTTGGCAGCATTGGTGCTACCGGCACGTATACTGAGCTGCCCGCTGGTGCGAAAATTGCTATGGCTCTGGGTATGCTTTTAGGTCGTTTAGAGCTCTTTACTGCCTTAGCATTGTTGCGCAGTGAATATTGGCGTAACAGTAAACGTTGGTAAATAGCTGTTTTTACACTAAAATTGTAAAGGAGAGTATCTTTTTTAGATATTCTCCTTTTATTTTTGCTGTTATTACTGACCGGATATTTTATTCTGGCATTTTATTACAGAGAAGGCTTCTCTGTAAATACCTGGATCAACGGTGTCTACTGTACCGGAAAAACGGTGGAGGAAGTGAATTCGGAGCTTCTGTTGCGTACAGAGGCTCCGAATATTGTCATCGTGGACAGAGAGGGGACAGAGTATACAATCTCTCTTGCGGAAGCAGATTATCAGGCAGATTACAGTAACGTACTGGAACATTACCGGCAGGAACAGAATCCGTTCC
>USBV01000125.1 GCA_900553055.1 uncultured Phascolarctobacterium sp. | reverse complement strand
CGAAATTTGCGTTAAGAAAGTCACCGCGAACATGATGATTACTTATTACGAATTTTATAAATATAATCATATCGTCAAACCGCAATTTTAGTAATAAAGAGGAATATAATATGAAAGGCAAATTTATTACATTTGAAGGTGCAGATGGTGGCGGCAAGAGCACGCAGGTGCAGCTGGTTGCGACGTGGCTGCAGCAGCGTGGCTATGAGGTCGTTACTACGCGTGAGCCGGGTGGAACCGTGCTGGCGGAGAAGGTGCGCGAGCTGGTGCTGGACCCTGCGCTGCCCTTGAACAGTACCTCCCAAAGCCTGCTTTATTTGGCGGCGCGCAGTGAGCATGTGGAAAAGGTGATTAGGCCGGCTTTGGCTGCGGGAAAAATAGTGCTGTGCGACCGGTTTAGCGATTCCACTTTGGTTTATCAGGGCTTGGCAGTTGGCAAGGCTTGGGATGAAGTGGTGGAGCTTCTTCGCTTGTGCAGCTTTGCTACCGCAGGCTTGGAGCCTGATTTGACGCTGGTTTTGGATGGGCGGCCTGAGGAATTGGCGAAGCGGCGCGAGCTGCGCGGTGTAACCGACCGGTATGAGCAGCAGGGCTTGGATTTTCAGCATAAACTGCGCGACGGCTTTTTGACGCTGGCTAAGGCGGAGCCTGAGCGGATAAAGGTGCTCAATGCAGAGGGCAGCATGGAAGAGGTCGCAGCAGCTGTGCAAAAAGCTATCGCCAACCTCTTGCAAGAGGCAGAATAAATGTGGGATAATATTTTAGGACACAAGTCGCAAAAAGAATTTTTGGAGCGTTATTTGCTAGCGCAGGAACGCCCTCATGCGTTGCTTTTTGTGGGAGCTGAGGGCTTGGGCAAAAAGCAGCTGGCGCTAGCCTTCGCGAAGGCTCTTTTGTGTGCAAGCCACACAGGTAGCGACCATTGCGAGGCGTGCCGCCTGATGAATCTGGAGGACGGCAATTTGAGCCATCCCGATTTTCTTCTAGTGCAGCGCGAGCAGGACGAAAAAACCGGTCGCTACAAGGATATTAGCAAGGAGCAAGTGGCTGATTTAATCAGCAAGTCCGCCTTTGCGCCGGTTATGAGCGACACCAAGGTGTGTGTCATCGAGGACGTGGATAGAATGTCCTTGGTGGCTGCCAATAGCTTTTTAAAGCTGTTAGAGGAGCCGCCTGTGGGCTGGGTCATGGTGCTTTTAGCAACGGATGAAAACAAGCTGCTCTCTACCATTATGTCCAGAGTGGTGTGCCTGCGCTTTAAGCCTGTGCCTACTGAGCAGGTGGTTGCTTTACTGAAGCAACGGGGAGTCGAACCCATGCAGGCAGCAGTTTTGGCTCGCATTAGCGAAGGCTCCGTTGGCACAGCGTTGAGCTTGGCGGAGCAAAATGTTTTGGAGCTTAGGCAGCAGGCTGTGGCTTTTTTGGAGGCTTTGCCTTTAAATATGCCCTTAAATTATTTAGCGGGGCGCGCTTGGCAGCAAAAGAATTTTGAACGGCCGGAGGCTCTATTATTGGTAAAAATGCTGCAGCTTTTCGTGCGTGATCTAATCATGTGCAAGCTGAGCTTAGAAGATAAAATATATAATTGTGATTTGCAGGGCGAGTTGGCTGCCGCAGCTAAAAATTGGCAGCTGGGTGCTTTGAAAAAGGCTCTGCAGAATATTCAAGAGGCTTATGCAGCCTTGGAAAACAGCGTGGGCGTGCGCCTAGTGCTGGAGTCCATGGCTTTAAAAATAGATCAAGCATATAAGGAGTGAGAAAAGTGCCGACAGTTGTAGGTATTAGATTTAAAAAGGCCTGTAAGATATATTATTTTGACCCGGCAGAAAGTGGCGTAGCTAAGGGTGACCATGCCATTGTAGAGACTGCGCGTGGTGTGGAATATGGCGAGGTTGTAATTGGCCCCCGTGAGGTGGATGAAAGCAGCATTGTGCCGCCCTTAAAGCCCGTAATGCGTAAGGCAACAGCAGAGGATGATTTGAAGCTGGCCGAAAACAAAATTCGTGAGAAGGAAGCCTTCAATATTTGCCTGCGCAAGATTAAAAATCATGATTTGCCGATGCGCCTTATTGATGTAGAATTCACCTTTGATGTGAATAAGATTATTTTTTACTTTACTGCTGATGGTCGCATTGACTTCCGTGAATTAGTAAAGGACTTGGCTTCGGTCTTTCGCACTCGCATCGAGCTGCGCCAGATTGGCGTGCGTGATGAAGCCAAAATGCTGGGCGGTATTGGCAGCTGTGGCCGCCCCCTGTGCTGCGCTACCTTCTTGGGTGATTTTGAGCCAGTTTCGATTCGCATGGCGAAGGATCAAAGTCTATCCTTAAATCCTACGAAAATTTCTGGTATCTGTGGGCGCTTGATGTGTTGCTTAAAGTACGAAAACCATATGTATTGCAAGGGCTGTGGCAATGGTAATAAGCGTGAGCGTGTAGAGATTCCTAAAATGGGAGCCTTGGTAGTAACTCCCTTGGGCGAAGGCAAGGTTGTGGGCATTAATCGTGGACAGCACACTGCTTCAGTAAAGCTGGCTCCGGATAATATTATTCAAGTAGAGTGGGATGAAATTGTGGATGCATCCCAGGCCGATAATGTGTGAGGAAAAAAGCAGCCTGCGCTGTGATTATGTACCGGGCTGTTGGTATAAGATTTGGCAGGATGCTAAGGAGTTTTGCTTCACAACGGATGCGGTCTTTTTAGGAAATTTTCCGCATGTGGTTAATAAGGCCAAGGTGTTAGAGCTGGGCTGTGGCACGGGTGCTATCAGCATGCTTTTAGAAAGCCGTGGCGCGCAAGCAATCACTGCGATTGACTGTAATCCTCGGATTACAGAGCTGTTGCGCCGTAGTGTTGCTGATAATGGTCTCACAGATAAATTCACCATCATCGATGGAGATATTCGGGAGTATAAGCAGCTTGTGCGCCCGGAAAGTATGGATTTAGTGGCAGCGAATCCGCCCTATCGTAACAGTGGCAACCAACGTCAAATTGGTACGGCAGCTTGTCATGAGGTAACCTCAACCTTGGAGGATTTTTTCAAGGCAGCAGCCTATGCGGTTCGCTATCGGGGGCGCTTTGCTCTCGTACAGCTGCCGGAGCGCTTTGCTGAAAGCATGCAGCTAGCCTTTAAATATGGTCTACAGCCGAAGCGTTTGCAGTGGGTGCACTCTGCCATTGATAAGCCTGCTTGGATATTTCTTATGGAAATGGTCAAGGGTGGCAGCTTCGGCATGGAGGTTTTACCGCCGCTCATCATGTATGATAAGGACGGGGGTTATACCGAGCAGGTAAAAGCCTTTTATGAGCCAAAACCAGAATAAAATAAACCTCTTCACTACTAAGCAGGTGAAGAGGTTTACTCTTTGTGCATATAATTTAAGCTTTAAAAAATCTAGAAAAAGCTAGCGAAAGGCCTAAATTTGACGTTTCCCCCTTTTTTATGTTAAAATAATAGCATATTTAAGGAGGAAGTGTATGAGCGTATCTAAAAGCAAGTTACATTTGAATTGTCTAATTTTGACTGCTGTTATCCTCATTTTACTACCCTTTTTGACGGGCTTTGATATCACCCGTAGGATTACGATTGAGGTTGATGGGCAAAGAAAAGAACTGCGTACCAATACTGCAACCCCCCAACAGATTCTGAAGGATGCCGGTGTGGTGCTGAATCCGGGTGATGGTTGGCGCATTAAAGGTGCTAATAAGCGTATTCAGGATGGCAGTGTTATTCAAGTAGTGCGAGGCATTCCCTTTACTGTAATTCGGGGAGAGGAAGCCAAGGAATATAAAAGTGCCAAGGCAACGGTTGGCGAGGCTTTAAAGGATATTGGCATTTCCTATCGTAAGGAACGGGTTTATCCTGAGCAAAATGCAGCACTGGAAGCAGGCATGAAAATCTTCGTTTTAGGTAAGGGCGAGGAGCTGGAGTTTAGCGAGGATAGTGTAGAGATTCCTGTAAAGTATGAGGAAGACCATAGTGTGATGTTTGGCGATGAAAAAGTTGCTCATCCCGGCAAGGCAGGTAAGCAGATGGTGGTTTCCAAAAAGGTGAAGAACAAGGATGGCAGCCATGCTGTGAAGGAGCTGGCTCGTCATGTGACCTTGGAGCCGGAAACTAAGATTATTCGCAAGGGCATGGCTATGAGTGTTTATACACCTGAGGGCTATAAGCGCTATACCAAAAAGATTTCTGCCGAATCCACTGCCTATGTGGCAACGGGCAACCGTACCTCCATTGGCTTGGTGCCGTATGAGGGGATTGTGGCCGTGGATCCGCGCTTTATTCCCTATTATACAAAGATGTATATTCCTGGCTATGGCTTTGCTATGGCTGGTGATACCGGTGGTGACATGCTACACCATCGCATAGATTTATTCTTCAATAGCTACAACAGGGCCATCCAATGGGGTAGACGCCATGTTGAGGTGTATATTTTGGCTGAATGAGGTAGTTTTACATGTTAAAGGAAGTTTTGGTTGTGGAGGGCAAGATGGATACAGTTGCCATCCACAAGGCCTTGGAGGCCGATACCATCGAAACAGGGGGCTTTACGCTGGCACCCTACACACTGCGTCAGCTTGAAGCTGCCTATAAAAAACGTGGCATCATTATCCTAACCGACCCGGATGGGGCGGGTGAGCGCATTCGCAAGTTTTTAACGGAACGCTTTCCGGAGGCGGGGCAGGCCTTTATCCCCAAGATGCAGGCCACTGCCAACAATGATGTTGGCGTGGAGCAGGCGCAGCCGGAGGCAATTTTGGCGGCACTGGCCAAGGTGCGCCATCATGAGTATCGTCCGCAGGCAGAGTTTACGCATATGGATTTGTTTAAATATGATTTGAATGGCAGTCCTAGGGCTTCCTCCCGCC
>USBV01000124.1 GCA_900553055.1 uncultured Phascolarctobacterium sp. | reverse complement strand
CGCCGTATTAAAATATTTAGTTAAATTTTCAATCACTAACAAAGGAGCGTTACTCATTTTTGGTTCCTCCTTAAAGCGAAGCCAGGTCTAGCATAAGCATGGCAGGCTACGAAGTGGGTGCTGCTGCCATCCACCGACTGGAGCGTGGGCACGGATGCAGAGCAAGCCTCAGTAGCATAGGGACAGCGGGGAGCGAAGGTGCATCCCGGCGGTAAATCAGCCGGGTCGGGCATCAGGCCCTTAATGGGCTCCAGCATTTCGCCCTGCTCCTTCAAATTGGGCAGACTGTTGAACAAGCCTTCCGTATAGGGATGGCGCATGCTGTTGAACACATCGTCCACAGTGCCCTTTTCCACAATGCGACCGGCATACATAACTGCCATATCGTCGCAGATTTCTGCCACAATGCCAAGGCTGTGGGTAATCATCAGCATGGACATATCGCGGTTGTTGATGAGGTCCTTCATGAGCTCCAGCACCTGAGCTTGAATGGTTACATCCAGTGCGGTAGTGGGCTCGTCGGCAATGAGCAGCTTAGGACTGCAAGCCAGCGCAATAGCGATAACCACGCGCTGCTTCATACCACCGGAGAATTGGTGTGGATAATCGTTGGCTCTGGTTTCAGCAATGCCTACTAGCTTCAGCATTTCCTTGGCCTTTTCCAAAGCTTCCTCGGGCTTCAGGTTTTGGTGCAGCTCCAAGCTTTCCGCAATCTGCTCACCCACGGTCATAACCGGGTTCAGGGCGGTCATGGGGTCTTGGAAAATCATGGCCACATCATTGCCGCGCATTGCTTCCAGCTCAGCATCGCTCATCTTCAGAACATCCTTACCCTCCAAGGTAATAGAACCGCTCTTAATAACTCCCGGCGGGTCCGGCACCAGGTTCATAATGGAGAGAGCCGTGGTAGTTTTGCCAGCGCCGGTCTCGCCTACCAGGCCCAGAGTGCGCTGCTTGCCAATGGCAATATCAATGCCGTTGACCGCATGCACATCAGAATCTTCTGTTTCGTAATGGACTACAAGGTCCTTAATATCTAATACTAAATCCATAATGCAGCCCCCTTATTTCTTCAGCTTCGGGTCCAGCGCATCACGCAGGCCGTCGCCCAAAAGGTTCAAGGCCAATACGGTGAACATAATTGCTAAACCAGGAATTACGCAGATATAGCTGGCGCCACGGATATGTGCGCGACCACCGGAGAGCAGTGCGCCCCATTCAGGAGCGGGAGCAGGCACGCCAATGCCCAAGAAGCTCAGGGAGGAAGCAGAAATAATAGTGGTACCGATTAAAAGGGTTGTCTGCACGATAATGGGAGACAAGCAGTTAGGCAGAATATGGCGCAGAATGATCTTCCAAGTTGGCAGGCCCATGGCATAGGAGGATTCCACATATTCCAAATCGCGGACAGTCATTACGGATGCGCGCACAATACGAGCGTAGTTGGTAGCGCAGGAAATGGCCAGAGCGATAATCAGGTTAATGGTACTGGTGCCCAGCAGGGATACGATTACAACAGCCTTCAAAATGTTCGGAATGGAGTAGAAAATATCGATGCCACGCATGATAATATCATCGGCCTTGCCGCCGTAGAAGCCGGCGATAGAGCCCAAAATGGTGCCTACAACGAGGCCAAAGCCCACGGAGCCGATGCCAATGGCCAAAGAGTAGCGAGCGCCATACATAACGCGAGCAAACAAATCGCGGCCATATTCATCAGTGCCAAACCAGTGCTCACTGTTGGGAGCCTGCAGCTTATTAGCTAGGTTTTGGCCGATAACATCGGTTTCATAATCAAAAACAAAGGGACTAACGAGAGCCACTACTACCAAAAAGGCCAGGAAGGCCATGCCGATAACAGCGCCCTTATTTTTCATAAGACGATGCCAGGTTTCTTGGAACATGGTGCGTCCTCTAGTTCTTTTCTTTGCAGCCATCTTCCTCACCCCTTCTTGCTGTATTGAGCCTTAATACGCGGGTCAAAGAAGGCGTACACAAGGTCAACTATCAAATTAATAATACACATTAAAATAGAGCACAAAATGATGGAGCCGGTTACCATAGGAATATCGCGACGGGTGATGGATTCATACACCAGACGACCGATACCCGGCCAGCTGAATACGGTTTCAGCAAGAACGGAGCCAGTGATAACCAGGGACATTTGCAGACCAATAGCGGTGATAATGGGTATCAGCGCGTTCTTCAGACCGTGCTTATAAATTACACGATGCTCACTGCAGCCCTTAGCGCGGGCAGTGGTCATATAATCCTGACGCATAACGTCCAGCATGGAGGAACGAGTGATGCGGGTAATCAAGGCTGCCAGGCCAAAGCCTACTGTTACAGCAGGCAGCACCAAGCTCTTCCAGCCAAAGTTGCCGCCGGTGGGGAACATTCTCAAATGCAGTGCAAAAATGATGATCAGCATCAGGCCCAACCAGAAGTTAGGCATGGAGGTACCGAACAGAGCAAATACCATGCCAGCAGTATCCTTCCAAGTGTTTTGGTTAATAGCGGTATAAATGCCCAAAGGAATGGACACGATGGTAGCAATAATAACAGCGGAACCGCCAAGATATAAAGTATTGGGCAGATATTGGAAGAAGGTTGCGAAAACGTCCTTGTTGGTTACATAGGATTTACCCATGTCACCCACCAACATACCCTTCATGTAATTAAAATATTGCAGTAAAAAGGGTTGGTCCAGGCCCAAATCATGACGAATTTGGTCAATCATTTCCTGCGTAGCACCATCGCCGGCAATCATCATAGCCGGGTCACCCTCGGTGAGGCTCATGGCCCAGTAAATAAGGAAGGATGTTACCAAAATTACCGGGATGAGGCTCAAAAGTCTGTTAACAACGTATTTAAGCATCCAAACAAGCTCCTTTCTAGTTGTTTAAAAAGCTTGTATATAAAACAAGAGAGGACTAAGCCTCCCTTGTTTTACACCTTTGTAAATTATGCAGCTATATTATTTAGCGATATAAGCATGACGCCAATCGTGGTTGCCGCCGCCATAGAAATAGGTACCCTTCAGGTCCTTATTGTAAGCGATAACCAGGTTAGCAATGTACAGAGGAACCTGCGGGCATTGGTCAACCAAGTATTTTTGCAGTTCGATACCGGTTTCCATGCGTTTCTTTTGGTCCTTCAGAGTTGCAACATCGTCGATCATCTTATCAGCCTTAGCATCTGCAAAATGATGGTAGTTGGAGCCAGAGCCAGTGTAGAACAGGTCGCGATATACGAAGTCAACCTTGGAGTCTTCGTTCCAACGCCACAGGAACAGGGATTGTTTGCCGTCCTTGCAAGCAGCCTTCAGAGCGGCTTGTTCCATGGGAACCAGATCAACGGTGATGCCAATCTTGGCCAGGTTAGCTTGGATTACAGTTGCAATTTGCTCATAGGGAGCACCGGTTGCATAGGTCAAGGTGGTCTTGATGGGACCGGTTACGCCGGATTCCTTCATCAATTGTTTAGCGCGTTCCAGATTGAAATCATAACCGGGCATTTCATCATAGAAGCCCCACAGGCCACGGTTCAAAATAGTCTTTTGCATAGTGCCTTTGCCGTTCAGAGCAGCGTCCAGAACGGATTTCTTGTCGATAGCAAAAGCAACTGCTTGACGCAGCTTTTGGTTATCCCAAGGCTTCTTTTCTACGTTGAAAGCAAAGTAGAACAGACGAGTGCCAGGTTGTTCGTAAACAGTAACCTTCTTATCTTCCTTCAAGAATTTCAGGTCGTTAATGGGCGGATTAACGCAAACATCGATTTCGCCGGCTTGCAGTGCCATTACACGAGCAGAAGCTTCAATCATAGGACGGAATTCAATAACATCGGATACGCCAGGAGCAAAGTTTTCGGTTGCGGGCAAGTTATTTCCCCAGTAATCCTTAACCTTTACCAGACGGCAGTATTCGCCTTGAACCCATTTCTCATATTTGTAGGGGCCGGTGCCGATTAACCAGGGCTCCTTCACGCCATCATCATAAGCCTTTTTGGATTGGATGGACAGAGGAACGGAGGACAGGGATTGAATGAATTCGTTGTTATAGGATTTAATTTCGATTTCAACTTGATATTTGTCTTTAACAGTGCATTTTACAAAGCCAGCCAGAGCGGATTTGATAACGTTCTTCATGGCCATATCCAAGGTGAATTTTACGTCTTCGGCGGTCATAGGAGTCTTTTTGCCGTCGTTGAAGTAAACATCCTTGCGCAAATTCATGATGATGTGGGTATCATCTACGAATTTCCAGTCGGTAGCCAGGCCAGGAACAAAACGCTCTTTGCCTTGGGAACCATTGTTGAAGAATACCAGAGTTTGGTGGGTGTTCTTCAAAATTACGTTGTTAGCTGCGTCCTGTTGTTTTTGCAGGTTCAGGTTGTTGATGTCCGCATCAGTACCAATAACCAGCTTTTCCTTGTGAGCAACAGCGCCGCCAGCAGCCTTGTCAGCCTTTTTATCGCCGCCACAGCCAGCAACTGCCATAGCAACGACCATCAAAGCCGCCATGAGAAAAACTAATAACTTTTTCATAATACACCTTCCTTTACTATTTTGCATAATATGGCTGATTTTATTATACATCATAGAGCCCTATTCTGCAAGGATTTTCAGACCCCGCTTAAGCATGAGGAATGTCGGTGAATTCGCTAATTTCGCGGTTAATTGTGCACAAATCGCTCAAGTTCAAATCATACAGATTCTTGTGACCAGTGATGCGAGCGTAGGATTTGAGCTCGGCCAAGGACACCTTCAAATAGTTGGCCACTCTTTGAGCTGCAGCATCGATGTGCAGGCGTGCGCGCAGCTCCGGATCCTGGGTTGCAATACCCATGGGGCACTTGCCGCTGCCGCAGATGCGGTATTGCTGGC
>USBV01000123.1 GCA_900553055.1 uncultured Phascolarctobacterium sp. | reverse complement strand
TGATAAGGGCTTATAGCCCTTAGTCAAACCACCCGTTAGACGGGTGGTGATGATTATTATGGAGATGAAGCTTGAGGGTAGTAGGAGAGTAAAATTTATTATAGATTAGGCTTTTTTCATTATTTTTGTTATAATTATATTAAGAATGTTCTAGGCAAGCGATTCCTACACTAAATCTCGTTATTTTGCAAAGGGTGAAGCAGTATGAAAAATTTAAAAAAGCTAACGCTACTCCACTCCAACGATATGCATGGAGACTTTTTAGCCGAAAATATAGATAGCAAGCTGGTGGGCGGTGTTTCCCTGCTCTGCGGTTATGTGAATAAGGTGCGAGCTGAAGAAAAAAATGTGCTCTATTGCATTGCCGGGGATATGTTCCGTGGCTCCGTTATCGATTCTGAATTTAAGGGCATCTCCACCATCGAAATCATGAACCTTTTAGGTCCGGATGTTGCTACTATTGGCAACCATGAGGTGGATTATGGTATTCCCCATCTGCTTTTTTTGGAGAAGTGTGCTAATTTTCCCATCATCAATGCTAATTTTTATATTCGCACCAATCAACGGCGCATGTTTCAATCGCATTATATTGCCGAAATTGATGGCATGAAAATTCTCTTCATTGGCGTCATTACGCAAGATGTTTTGGCACACACGCGCATGGAGGAATATATCGGCTCCTTTATTGATATTAGCGAGGCGGCTCAAGAGGTGGGACGCATTTGCAATGCTTATAATGCCATTGATATTGATTTTACGATTCTTTTAACCCATATTGGCTTTGAAGAGGATAAGCAGCTGGCAGCAATTCTAGACCCGGCCTGGGGCGTGGACGTAATTATTGGCGGTCACTCCCACACACTGCCTGAGCGACCAGCTGAAATTAATAATATTCTTATCGTGCAGGCTGGCACGGGCACGGACCAAATTGGCCGCTTTGATATTATGGTTGATACGGACCGCAATGCGGTGGATTCCTATACCTGGAAGCTTGTTTCCATAAATGAAGAAACCTGTCCACGTGATACAGAAATGTATAATTTTATTATGCATTACAAGGATATTACGGATAAAAAGTATAATCGCATCGTCACCCGCTTTGCGCATAGGCTTACGCATCCCACGCGTACACAGGAAACTGCCTTGGGCAATTTGGCAGCGGATGCTCTGTGCGATAGCTTGGGCGTGGATATAGCCTTGATGGGCTCCGGCGCAATTCGCAGCCAATCCATGGGGCCGGTGGTGCATTATAAGGATTTTTCCGAATGCTTCCCCTTTGATGAAGCAACTTATATGATTCGCGTTACCGGTGAGCAGCTGGAGCGCATGGTACGGCGTTTTCTGCGCGAGGAAGCCTTTAGTGGCGCGCATACAGAGTTTTATCAGCTCTCCCATGATGTGCGCGTGGTGTGGAGCCGCAGCCAGCAAGCCTTTAAGGAATTAACCTTTTGCGGGGCACCCCTTGATTCTCAAAAAGTCTACAAGGTAGCTATTTCTAAGTATCACTTTTTAAATCTTAAGAAATTTTTAGACGTTACGCTGGAGGAAATCGAAGCCAACGGTGGCTTTAAAATTGTCGCCACCTCCTATCGTGATGTTATTGAGGAATATTTTACTAGTCACCAGCATCTATCCCGCCAAGTAGAGGGCAGGCTGGTTATAGAAAATTAAAGCGTAATAAAAGCTTCGGTTGAGCACCTAATTTAGCGCTCAGCCGAAGCTTTTTTGTTATTGATTAATACCCGCCGCCACCGCCGCCGTGTCCGCCGTCGGAGCTGCTGGTGGAGACGCTGCCTGTTCCGCGATGACCTTGCCTAGGCTTGGGAGTGTAGGTTACATTGGTATAAAGGTAAGTATCATGCTCGTTTTCCAGCGCAAAGCTGCCCTGGTCAAGGTAAGCATCGGCGCTCACCTCGCGACGCACATTGCTCATGGCAGCGATGAGGCTCTTTTTATAGGCCGAGGCTACCACCACACCGGCAATGAGTGCGCCCACTACTGCCAGCCACGGAAATTCCTTTTCCGGCTGCCAGCCCTTGCCATGCTTGTTATAGTAGGCCATCAGGTCAGCGACTCTTTTGGCATATGTTTTATAAGCACCGGCCTCGTCACCCTTTTTAAGGTAGGGTACTGCCGCTTTAGATATGTATTCTGTGCCGGGGATACCCACCACAACGTCCTTCAGCTTTCTATCGGTGCTGATGTACCATTGGCGCTGGTCCGTCACCTGTAGAAAAACGATGTTGCCGTTGGGGCCATCGTTGAAAACCTTGTCGATTAATTGGTTCGCATAGATGCCGGGCTTGGCATTGCCAATGGAGCTCATGGTTACTACGGCGCAGCGAATACCGTATTTTTGCTCCACTGCCTGCAGCTGTGCCGTTACCTGCGCCCGCTCGCTGGCAGTCAAAAGGTGGGCCTTATCCACTAGGCTGGGCGTTGCTGCCAAGGCTGTTGCTGCACTAAGAAGCAGGGCTGCTACTAAGGTTAAAATTAGCAATAGTTTTTTCATTTAGTCCGCCCCCTTACAAAACAGAATACAAAGCAGCAAAGGCCACGACTACGGTGATGGCAAAGGTAATCAGCAGGCGATTACGTAACTTGGCTTCATCAATGGGTAAGCTGCCCACGACCTCGCCGGTCTGTCCGTTCATCATAAAGGTATAAGGCGTGTCCTTGTAGCGTGTGGTCAAAATCCACACGGGCACCATGGCATAGTGTACACCGCTAGCGCCCTTAACAAAGGCGCAGTCATTTTCCGGCTGCACGCTGTCATAGCCATTAACTGTTTGCGCTAAGCACAGCTCGGCACTCTTATTGATGCGCTCATCCGCCCGCAGAACTGCTGCATCCGCGTCCACATCATATTTATCAGCTAGGTAGCCCGCCATATAGCCTGTCGCAAAGGGCACCATTTCGCTGTAGTCGAAGGGCTCGATGCTTTCCATAAAGGCATCGTCCATTTTTTCGGAGCCATCCACGGGAATGCGCTCAAATTTCATGCAACCCTGACGGTGACAATTATAATAGCTCGTGCTCGTCATAATAGCATCGCCCGTATCCATTACCATGCTACGGCTCGCCTTATAGCTGCCCTGCGCATCGATGTCGGCATCAAAGAGCCAGAAGGGCACGTACATGCCTTGGATGGCCTCCACGCGGTTATTGGCAGTGAAGGCATCGGGCAGCAGCTTTTTGCCCTCGTAGAATTTTTTGAGAGCAGCCACGGCCTCATCCTTGCTCTTTTTAAAGGGAATAATATAGTCGGGCTTCAGCATACCCTCGAAGCGGCTGGGCAGCATGGTGGGATTGCCGCAGTAGCAGCATTCCGTAGCCATGGTATTGCCGTCGGTAACGATTTCGGCACCACAGCTGGAGCAGGTGAAGGCCTTCATCATTTCGGCCTCTTCCTTGGCCCACTCGTCGCCGGCAGCGGCTGTATCCCATTTCGCCTCCTTGGCGGACTGAGCCTGAGCGGCAGCAGCCTCCTTCTTGGCGAACATTTCCTCAACAGTTTTGATTTCCAGCTCTGTGCCGCAGTATTCGCAGGTCACCTTTTCCGCACCGGGCAAAAAGCTCAGGGGTGCACCGCAGCATAGGCATTTATAGCTAACACTAGTATCAGCCATAGAATTCACCTCTTCTTAATATAGGAATAAACATATCTATGGGGAGTGGCGGAGGGTTAGCGGGAGTGTGTTGCTAAAGCCCTCCGCCGATTACTATGGGGCATATATAATAATCCTTCCATAGGGCGTTCAGAACGTACCAGCTACGCGGCGGAGCGACGAAGGCGTACTAGAAGTACGTCTAGGAGCTCCAACAAAGTAGATGGTGCGTTATGGACGGCCTTTTATTGAACATCTTTCTCATCGAAAAGATCGCCACACTCCGGGCAGAACTTGGGCGGATTCTTCGGATCAGGCGGAACCCAACCGCATTTATCGCATTTATACAGGGGGGCATCAGCCGGCTTCTTTGCGCCGCAGTTAGCGCAGAATTTGCCCTGGTTTACAGCGCCACAGCTGCAGGTCCAGCCCTCAGGAGCTGCAGCTTGTTGGGGCTTGCCGCATTCAGCGCAGAACTTGCCGGTATTACCAGCGTGACCGCAAGAGCAGGTCCAGCCAGCCTTAGGCTCTTCCTTGGGCTTGCCACAGCCGGCACAGAATTTGCCGGTGTTGCCGCTTTGGCCACAGGAGCAGGTCCAACCTGCGGGAGCGGCACCAGCCATACCTTGAGGTGCACCCTGTTGGGGATAACCCTGCGGCGGATAGCCCTGCGGGGCACCGGGATAACCACCCTGCGGCGGATAACCTTGCGGGCCACCGGGATAGCCACCAGGGCCACCAGGGTAACCGCCCTGAGGCGGATACATTTGCTGATTGATGGCATTCATCATGTTAACGCCTTGATTAGCGGCCATGCCCATGCCCATGAAGCCCGTCATTGCGCCAGCCTCGTTACTAGCAGCGTTCTGCATAGCAGTACCGGTTGCACCGGTCATGAAGGCTGCACGCGCATTAGGATTGGCGAGAGCCTGCTGGTCGCGGATATATCTTTCGTCTTCTTCGCTGGCCTTAACGCTGCTCACACCGAAGGATACAACCTCAATACCGCGCAAATCGCGCCATTTCTTACTCAAAACCTCGTTCAGCTCGTCGGCAATTTCCTCTGCATGTGCGGGCAGAGCGCTGTAGCGCACGCCCTTTTCACTCATCACACCAAAGGCTTTGTTGAGACCCATCAAAAGCTCGGATTTGAGCTGGCCATCGATTTCGCTGCGCAGGTATTCATTTTCTATGTTGCTACAAACATTGGTATAGAACAAAATCGGGTTAGTAATCTTATAGCTGTATTCACCAAAGCAGCGGATAGGAATATCCATATCCAGGCCGAC
>USBV01000122.1 GCA_900553055.1 uncultured Phascolarctobacterium sp. | reverse complement strand
CCGCGAGGCCTTGGCTGCCGATTTGTTCTATTTGCTGCGCGATTTTGACCGCACGCGCCCGGATGTAATCTTGGCGCAGGGCGTGGGCGAGGACGGCATCGGCCTCGCGATTATGAACCGCCTGCGCAAGGCGGCGGGTTACCAAATAATTACCCTCGAAAATGGCGTTTTAAAGCTAAAAGGGGATAAACAATTACCTGCTTTTATGATACAATAATCTTATATAAAATTAGACTGTTGAGAAAGTACCAGAGACAAGGAAGGGCGACGACAAGCCACGACCCACTTTATCACAAGCGTAGCGCAGTGAGAAAGTGTTGGTCGCGCTGTACCCTAGGGTGCGGCGTATGCGAAATACTCCTAGGGAGCCCTGACGCAGGATATGGTGCTTTATCGACAGGCTCGGGAGGATTAGTATATGAAAATTGCAATGGCTTGCGACCACGGAGGCTTCCATCTGAAGGAGCACATCAAAAAGTATTTGACTGAAAAGGGCATCGAAATCGTTGACCACGGCACCTATAACGAGGACAGCGTGGACTATCCTGATTTTGCAGAAAAGCTGTGCAAGGACATCACCAGCGGTGAAAGTGGCGCCGAGCGCGGCATCCTGATTTGCGGCACCGGCATTGGCATTTCCATTGCTGCTAATAAGTGCAAGGGCATTCGCGCAGCTTTGTGCGCCGATGTTTTCTCTGCCAAGATGAGCCGTGAGCACAATAATGCCAACGTGCTGTGCATGGGCGAGCGTACCACTGGTGTGGGCTTGGCCGAGATGATTACCGACACCTGGCTGGAAACTGAATTTGCCGGCGGTCGTCATCAGCGTCGCGTTGACAAGATTATGGCATTGGAAAATTAATACAGCGTATAAGGCATCATCTGCTTCGTTGCGGCTCCTAGGAGTACTAATCCGTACGCCGTCGTCGCCACGCCTTGCATCTAATGCCTTCTCCGCTGTATTTGCTTAGTATGATAGAGGTAATGGCTATGGAAGTTTCAACAATTGTAAGCGAGCTCACTGCTGCAGCGGAGGAGCTTATCGGCGTGGCGCAGCCCCGCCAAGGCCAAATTTTCGTGGTGGGCTGTAGTACCAGCGAGGTGCTGGGCAATAAAATCGGCACCGGTGGCAGCAGCGACGTTGCCGTAGCCATGTTTAAGGCCCTTAAGGCTGTGTGCGATGCGCATGGACTGTATTTGGCTGTGCAATGCTGCGAGCATTTAAATCGTTCCTTAGTAATCGACGCTGCCTGCCAAGACCGCTATAATTTTGACGAGGTCACCGTGCGCCCCATTGCTCACGCTGGTGGTGCCATGGGTACAGCGGCCTACGAAAACTTCGCTCAACCAGTGATGGTGGAGCGGGTTGTGGCTCATTTAGGCTTGGATATTGGTCAGACGCTGATTGGCATGCACTTAAAAAGGGTGGCTGTGCCAGTGCGTTTGCAATATAAAAAAATAGGCGAAGCGGTGTTGACTGCCGCCAAAACACGTCCTCCCCTTATTGGAGGACCCCGCGCACATTATGAAGAAAATCGTCCATAATATGCGCAGCTGTTTTATTTTTTCTTAGGAGGGACTTACAATGAATCTGGAAAAACTGGCTGTGGTTGACCCCGAAATTGATGGTATTATCCACGAGGAGCTCAACCGCCAACGCAACAAAATTGAATTAATTGCCTCTGAAAACTTCGTTACTCCCGCAGTAATGGAGGCCATGGGCACGATCCTCACCAATAAATATGCTGAGGGCTATCCGGGACACCGCTATTATGGCGGCTGCGAATATGTGGACAAGGTAGAAACCTTGGCTATTGAGCGCGCTAAGGAATTATTCGGCGCTAAATTTGCCAACGTACAGCCTCACTGCGGTGCTAGCACCAATATGACCATTTATTTCGCCTTCTTAAAGCCCGGCGACACCATGATGGGCATGGACTTGTCCCAGGGTGGTCACCTCTCCCACGGCTCCCCGGTTAACATCTCCGGCACCTATTACAATGTAGTACACTACGGCGTAGATCCCGAAACCGAAATGCTCGATTACGAAGCATTGGAAGCTAAGGTTAAGGAATGCAAGCCGAAGCTGGTTGTAGCCGGCGCCAGCGCTTATCCTCGCATTATCGACTTCGAGCGCATTGCTAAGATTGCCCATGACAACGGCGCAATGCTTTTGGTAGACATGGCTCACATCGCTGGTCTTGTAGCTGCAGGTTTGCATCCGTCCCCTGTTCCCTATGCTGACTTTGTTACCACCACCACCCACAAAACTCTGCGTGGTCCTCGTGGTGGCATCATCCTCACCAATAACGAGGAATATGCTAAAAAGATTAACAAGGCAGTGTTCCCCGGCCTGCAGGGCGGCCCCTTGATGCACATTATCGCCGCTAAAGCAGTTGCCTTCGGCGAAGCACTGAAGCCTGAGTTCAAGGAATACCAAGCTAACATTGTGAAGAACGCTAAAGCCTTTGCAGAAGGCTTGGAGGCTGAAGGCTTCCGCCTCGTTAGCGGTGGCACCGATAACCATCTGATTTTGGTGGACGTGCGCAATAAGAACCTGACCGGTAAGGAAGCAGAGCATCTGCTGGATGCAGTTGGCATCACCTGCAACAAGAACACCATTCCCTTCGACCCTGCTAGCCCCTTTGTTACCAGCGGTATCCGTCTGGGCACTCCTGCTGCTACCACCCGTGGCTTCAAGGAGGAGGACTTCAAAGAGGTTGCTGCCATCATGGGCCTGGTGCTCAACAACCCCACCGACGCAGAAAAGCATGCTGAGGCTGCGAAGCGCGTAGCTGCTTTGTGCGCAAAATATCCCATGTATTCTAATATCCAATAATTATTCTTCCTGTTTAGCTGGAGCGGTCACTTCGGCTGCTCCAGCAATTTTTAAATAAGAAAGGACGCTTTCTATGCAGATTACAGTTGTTCACCATCCGCTTTTGCAAGTGAAAATGAGTGTTTTGCGTGACCTGAACACCAATTGCCCCACCTTCCGTAGAGTTATTGGCGAGGTTGCCATGCTGCTGACCTTTGAAGCAACTAAGAATATTCCGCTGGAAACCCATACTGTGACCACTCCCTTGGCTGAAACCATTGGTCATAGCATTAAGGGCACCGTGAATGTTATTCCCATCCTGCGTGCAGGCCTGGGCTTTTTGGAGGGCGTGCTGAGCGTGCTGCCCGAAGCCAATGTTGGCCCCATTGGCATGGCGCGTGATGAGGAAACACTGGAGCCTGTGGAATACTATTGCAAGATTCCCAAGGATTTGAACGCTTATAATATTGTGGTTGACCCCATGCTGGCAACGGGTGGCAGCGCTGTGGCTGCAATTAATCAGCTTAAAAAGCGTGGCCTGAAGAATATTACCTTTATGTGCCTGGTGGCCGCTCCTGAGGGCGTTAAACGCCTTAACGAGGCTCATCCCGATGTGCCCATTATTGCTGCAGCTCTGGACGATCACCTGAATGAAAAGGGCTATATCGTACCGGGGCTGGGCGATGCTGGCGACCGCATTTTTGGCACGGTGTAAGACTATGAGCGAGCTGGAGCGTCCCAGCTGGGACGAATATTTTATGGAAATTGCCCACGTAGTGGCTAAGCGTTCCACCTGCCTACGCCGCAGTGTGGGCGCGGTGATTGTCAAAAATCGCCAAATTGTGGCCACGGGCTATAACGGTACGCCGAAGGATTTACCCCACTGCAGTGAGGTGGGCTGCTTGCGCGAGCAGCTGAAGGTGCCCTCCGGCAAGAACCACGAGCTGTGCCGCGGCATCCATGCGGAGCAAAACGCGGTGGTGCAGGCTGCCTATCACGGTGTATCCGTGAATGGGGGCACGCTGTATTGCGCGCACCAGCCCTGTGTGGTGTGCACCAAGATTCTCATCAACGCGGGCATCAAGCGCATTGTTTACGCCAATCCTTATCCCGATAAGCTGGCGGAGGATATGATGCAGTCCAGCGGTATTGAGATTGATGTTTTTCACAAGGAATAATACAAACACCTGTTTCGAGTAACGTTTCGTTACAGGAGAAGGATTATAAATGGTTTTTAAAGCAAAATAAATAACAGCTAGCTTTGGTGTTGTGCCGAAGCTAGCTGTTTTTTTGTTAGATTAAGTTGGTGGATTTAGCGGCTTAGATAAAGCCTTTAATAACGTTCACTAAAGCGTAAAATAAGGGTGGCACGAGCAGCGCTGGCAGCATATTCAAGGTTTTGCAATCGCGAATTTGCAAAATGCCGAGCCCCGAGCTCATCAGAAAAATACCGCCTAGGACGGAGATTTCACCCATCAGGGCAGGCGTCATATAGGGGGCAATGAAGCCAGCGAAAAGGTAGATGCTGCCCTGCCAGCAAAAGAGTACGAGCGCAGCGAGGGCGATGCCAATGCCGTAGGCGGAGGAAAGGATGATGCTGGAAACAAAGTCCAATGTGGCATTGGTAAAAAGGTATGTATTATTGCCGTTTAAACGGCTTTCAATGGGGCCTAGGATGGACAGCGTGCCGATGCAAAAGAGCAAAATGGCAGTGGATAGGCCTTCGGCTAGCTTGGAGCCTCCCTTGGCCTTTTCCAAAAGGGCGTGGAATTTGCCATCCAAATCTAGGCGCGTACCTAGAACGGTGCCAATGGCAATGCTGGCGATGAAGAGCACAGGATAAGTGACCTTGGGGATATTGCTGACGAAGGCGTTGGCTCCCAGTCCCACGGTAGCCAAGCCCAAGCCATCAAACAGCGCCTTTTTATATTTTTCATCAATGCCGCGACTAACAAAGCTGCCTATTACGGAGCCAGTTAAAATGCAGCTAACATTTACGATTGTACCTAACATAAAACACCTCTAGTTTTTATATTCAAATTGTGGTTTGACGATATGATTATATTAATGAAATTCGTAATAAGTAATCATCATGTTCGCGGTGACTTTCTTAACGCAAATTTCG
>USBV01000121.1 GCA_900553055.1 uncultured Phascolarctobacterium sp. | reverse complement strand
CCAGCCACTCGTGAGCTAAAATTCCTATTCACTTCATAATATTTATTATTACTGCATTATACTGTAAAATTAACCGCTTCAGTAGCGATACTGGAGCGGTTTTTGTGTTATAATGATAGCATAGCGAGGTGTGTCTTTATGCAAGATTTTATCTTTGAGGGGCCCTTGGGGCCGATAGAGTGCTTAGTGGAGCCTAATCGTAGTACGCGTAATGCGGTGCTGGTGATGGCGCACGGCTTTCGCGGCAGCCGCGAAAGCGGCGGCAGAGCGGCGGGCATTGCCTACCAATGTGCAGCGCATTGCAGCGTGGTGCGGTTTAACTTTACTGGTACGAGGATTTTGTCGCTGCAGGTGGCTGAGCTGCGGGCTGTGCTTGCAGCTGTGCGCGAGCGTCAGCCTGGGTGTGCTGTGTATTTGTTAGGGCGTAGCTTGGGGGGAGCGGCTTCGATTGTGACAGCTAGCAAGGAGCCGGAGCTGAAGCGTTTGGTTTTGTGGGCAACGCCGAATAATTTGCGGGAGACCTTTCGCCATGTGATGACGGATGAGTATTATGAGCGCTTGGATGCGGGCGAAACGCTGGAGTTTGATGACGAGCGTGGGCATTGTGTGCTGACGCCGGATTTTTTGACGGATTTTGACCAGTACGATTTGGGGAAGATTTTAGGCAATTGGCAGGGATGCCCGGTGCTGCTTTTGCATTGCAAGGGTGACGACACGGTGCTTGTGGAGCAGGCACAGCGTAATAAGGCGTTGTTAGGAGCTAAGGCGGAGCTGCGTTTGTGGGATGGGGGAGACCATTCGTTTACAGAGTATAGCGATGAGGCTGGGGCAGTTATAACCAACTGGCTTGCTGAATAGAGTAAACTTAGGTATAATAGTATATTAAAGCGAAATAAGAAAGTGTAATAATAGTATTGCTCCGTTCGCAAGGAATTTTTTAACGATTATTTCGTGGGGTATAACCAAGACTCTGCGGGATACTATTTGAGTGAAGAAAGAATTACTGTATTCAACCCTTGAGTCGGTTATACCAACCACTCATTCTCTAAAATCGCTATTCACTTCATGATTTAATATTTTCTTATGCTTACATCTTGGAAGCAGTTATCGCATTTAATGATAATAATTTATTATGTGTTATTGCATCTTAGTTAAATATATGTTTGATATAGAACTATTAAGGGAGGAAAATATAATGGCAAGAATGTTTGGTACTGATGGTGTGCGTGGCGTGGCCAATGTGGAGCTTACGCCGGAGCTGGCCTTTAAGCTGGGCTATGCAGCCGCAAAATATTTTAGTAGGGAGGGTCATGCGCCTAAGATTATCATTGGCCGCGATACCCGTCGTAGTGGCCAAATGCTGGAGGCGGCACTGGCTGCAGGCATTTGCAGCGCCGGTGGCAATGCTCATCTGTTGGGCGTAATGCCCACTCCAGCAGTTTCCTTCCTCACTTCTGTGGTGAAGGCTAACGCTGGTGTAGTAATTTCTGCTTCCCACAATCCCTTTGAAGATAATGGTATCAAATTCTTCTCCCAAACCGGTCACAAGCTACCGGATACTGTGGAGGATGAGATTGAAGCTATTGTGAAGACTCCGATTGACTACAGCAAGGCCGTTAGCGGCAGCAGCGTGGGCAGCATCATTTATGAAAAGAATTTGGCTGAGCTTTATATCAAGCATATTTTGAACACTGCCTATGCCGATTTGAAGGGCTTAAAGGTGGTTATGGACTGCTCCAATGGCGCTAACAGCGAAATTGCCCCTGTGATTTTGCGCAGTCTGGGCGCGGAGGTTATTACCATTTTTAACGAACCCAATGGCATCAATATCAATAATGGCTGTGGTTCCACTCATTTAGAAGCACTGCAAAAGAAGGTTGTAGAAGAGGGTGCACATGCAGGTATTGCCAATGATGGTGATGCTGACCGCTGTCTTGTAGTTGATGAAAACGGTGAGGCTCTCGACGGCGACCAAATTATGCTGATTTGTGCGCTGGAGCTGATGAAGCGCAAAAAGCTCAATGATAATATGCTGGTTGTAACCGTAATGAGTAATGTTGGCCTGCACCAAGCTATGAAAGCCCACGGAGGCAAGACCTGCAAGACCGCTGTTGGCGACCACTATGTGTTGGAAGAGATGATGAAGCACAATTATTCCATCGGTGGTGAGCAATCCGGCCACATTATATTCTCCGAGTTCGCTAAGACAGGCGATGGCATTTTGACCGCTGTACAGCTGCTATGTGCGATGGTTAAGAACAATAAGACGTTGTCCGAACTGGGCGCAGTAATGACCAAATATCCGCAGGTGCTGCTCAATGTGCGCGTAAAGGATAAAAATGGTTGGCAGGAAAAGCCTGCTATCCAAGAGGTTATCAAGAAATATCAGGATGAGCTGGGCGACAATGGCCAAATTTTGGTGCGCGCTAGCGGTACTGAGCCCTTGATTCGCATTATGGCCGAGGGACCTAATCAGGAGCGTTTGGAGCAGATTGCAAGCTTAATAGGCGATGTAGTTGTAACCGAGTTAGCTTGACGCACAATAAAGTACCATCTACTTCGTTGCAGCTCCTTGGAGTATTTCCGATACGCCGTCGTCGCTGCGCTTCGTATCTGGCACTTTCTTGTGTGTCATAAGGTTGAAGATAGATGTCACCATTTATTTACTTGTTTTTTTGTTGATAATATTGTAAAATAAATATAGTCACGAAGATGTGCCGCGTGGGGTTGCGCCTGCGCGGCATAATTGTATGTCATAAACTTTATGGCTAATAAATGACAGAGCGCAAGTGCCGCAATGGGTGTTGCGGTAGACGAGGAATGAGGTTATCGATTAGTCAGCGGATGCCTCACGGCCGGCTGTGGGCCGTAAGCCGAAAACAAAGCCCATTGGTAACAATGGAGAGAAAGCTTCGGAAGCAGAATAGCAAATACAATTTAGGAGGATACTAATATGTGTGGTATCGTTGGTTACATTGGCAGCAATCAGGCTGCTCCCTTTTTGCTGGACGGAATGAGCAAATTGGAGTATCGTGGCTATGACTCTGCCGGTATCGCTGTGATGGAAAATGGCGCTATTCGCGTGGATAAGTGCGTAGGTCGCTTGGATGCACTGCGTGCAAAATTGGCGGGCAATATGCCTGTGGGCACGATGGGCATCGGTCACACCCGTTGGGCAACTCATGGCCGTCCGTCCGACCGCAATGCACATCCCCATATGGATGGCAGCGGCAAATTCGTTGTTGTACACAACGGCATTATTGAAAACTATTTGTCTCTTAAAGAACAATTGATTACTAAAGGTCATGTATTCCTGTCCGAAACCGACAGTGAGGTTGTGGCTCACCTATTAGAGGACCAATATGTTGGTGATTTTGAAGAGACTGTTAAAAAGGTTTTGAAGCTTATTAAGGGTTCCTATAGCTTGGTATTTATGTGCCAGTATGAGCCTGATAAGATTATCTGCACGAAGAAGGATAACCCGTTGGTTATTGGCTTGGGTGAGGGCGAAAACTTTATCGCTTCCGATATTCCGGCCATCATTAACCACACCCGCCGAACCTTTATTATGAGTGATGGCGAAATTGCAACTGTTACTGCCGATGGCGTTTGGGTGCAGGATATTAATGGTACTCCCATTAGCAAGAAGGTTTTTGAGGTTAACTGGAATGCTGAGGCTGCAGAAAAGGGCGGCTTTGAGCATTTTATGCTGAAGGAAATTTACGAACAGCCCAAGGCTATGCGCGATACTATGACTGGTCGCCTGAACGCTGAGAGCAAGCTTATTACCTTCCCCGAGTTGAACTGGACTCCGGACGAAATGAGCGATATTAATAAGATTTTCATCGTTGCTTGCGGCACTGCTTATCATGCAGGCATTGTTGGCAAGTATTATTTGGAGCAGCTGGCTCGCGTTCCCGTTGAGGTGGATATTGCCAGCGAGTTCCGTTATCGCGATCCGTTGGTTGATGGCAACAGTCTGACCATTGTTATCAGCCAAAGCGGTGAAACATCCGATACCTTGGCTGCGCTGCGCGAGGCTAAACGCCTTGGCTCCCGCACCTTGGCAGTGACTAATGTAGTGGGCAGCTCCATCGCTCGTGAGGCCGACCAAGTGGTTTATACTTATGCTGGTCCTGAAATCGCTGTAGCTTCCACTAAGGCTTATACTACCCAGCTTTTGGCTATGCTGATGCTGGCTGTTTATGTTGGTCGTTTGCGTGGCTCCTTAGCTGAAGAGAAGGCAGAGGCTTTGGCCGCAGGCCTTACTTCTATTCCTGAGCAGATTCACAAGATGTTGGAGAATGTGGACCAAATCAAGGTTTTTGCACGCGAGTATGGCTCCAGCGAGGATGCCTTCTTCCTGGGACGCAGCTTGGATTATGCTGTAGCTTTGGAGGGTGCGCTGAAGCTGAAGGAGATTTCCTATATTCATGCTGAGGCTTATGCTGCAGGCGAGCTGAAGCATGGCACCTTGGCTTTGATTGTGTCCGGTGTGCCGGTTATTGTTTTGGCAACGCAGATGGATGTTTATGACAAGACAGTAAGCAATTTGCAGGAGGTTAAGGCGCGCGAGGCAGTGGTTATTGCCATTGGCTTTGAGGGCGACACTTCCTTGGCGAAGTATGCGGATCATGTGATTTATATTCCGAAGACTGACAAGTATTTGGCGCCGCTGCTGGCAGTATTGCCCTTGCAGCTTCTCGCATACTACGCAGCATTAACCCGCGGCTGCGACGTTGACAAACCGAGAAACTTGGCAAAGTCTGTAACAGTAGAATAAAGGCAATTTGTAATAATAAATATTATTCCGTTCAGAGGAATTTTTAGACGAGTCACCAATTTATGCAAGTGCCACGCACGCAGCAGAATTTGTGCAGTGAATTGTCCTCTTGGGGGTACGCTCACTTCGTGGGGTACAATCACGAAGCTGCGGTGTCCAATCTGTTCGCAGAGGAATTTAGGTTTTAGAA
>USBV01000120.1 GCA_900553055.1 uncultured Phascolarctobacterium sp. | reverse complement strand
TTGTTGTGGCTGTTGAATTCTTCGACCAAAAGCTGAAGATTGATGACCCTGTTGGTGCTATTTCTGTACACGGTGTGTGCGGTGCCTTTGGTACCATCGTAACCGGCCTCTTCGCTACTAAGGATGGCCTGTTCTACGGCGCTGGCTCCAGCTTTCTGATGACTCAAATCATAGGCGTTGTAACCGTGGCCATTTATGTAGCAGTTGCTATGACCATTATCTTTCGTGTACTCGATAAATTGATTGGCCTGCGCGTTAGCGAAGCTGAAGAAATCAAGGGCCTGGATATGGAAGAACATGGTCTGCTTTCCAGCTATGCTGACTTCATGCCGACTGTGGAGGAAATGCCTTCCGTAACTACCACTTATGTAGCTCCAGCTGCTGTAACCGCTCCGAGCGTAGCTGCTTCTGCCGGTGAGCACAAGCTGAGCAAGGTTTGTATCATCACTTCTCAAAATCGTTTCGAAGCTCTCAAGGCTGCTTTGGATAAGCTGGGCATCACCGGCATGACCGTAACCAAGGTTTTGGGCTATGGCATCCAAAAGGGTCAAACCGAGATGTATCGTGGTGCTGAGGTTGCTGCTCACCTGCTGCCCAAGGTTAAAGTAGAATTGATCGTCTCCGCAATTCCTGTGGCAGATGTTGTGAACACCGCTAAGGCAGTGCTCTACACCGGTAAATATGGCGATGGTAAGATCTTCGTTTATAATGTTGAGGACGTTGTGAAGATTCGTACCGGCGAAACTGGCTTTGATGCTCTGCAGGACAAGCCCATCGAAGGCTAAAGAGAGCATAGTAGCTAATTAGTTCAAATGTAAATTCTCACAGATAGTTTATAAAATAGCTTCTCCCTAATTACTCCCTAATATAGCAGAAGACACTGAAAACCCTTGCATTATGCGGGGTTTTCGGTGTCTTTTGCTATGTTATGATACTGTTTTGATATTATAATGCCTAGTAAAAAGGGCACCTTGTGGTGCCCTTGATTGTTGGAGTTTATTCGTTTGTGTCGTAAAATCTTGCTTCATATTCGCTGATTGGAATAGGCCGCGAGAATAGGTAGCCTTGACCCTTATAGCAGCCATAATCCATGAGGAGCTGTCTTTGGGCATCTGTTTCCACACCCTCACAAATAATGCTGTAGCCAAGGCTGTGCAGCATGGCAATGCTATTTTTGAGGAAGATGCGGCCCTTGACGCTGGTTTCGCAGCTCAGCAGCAGCTGTCGGTCGATTTTTACAGTATCAATAGGAATATCAACTACCATATTCACTAAGGAATAGCCGGCGCCAAAATCATCCAAGGAGGTTTTGATGCCCGCATGGCGCAGCTCGTCAAAAAGCTGATATACCTTGTCGTAGTTTTGCGCAGTAGCTGTTTCGGTGAGCTCAATTTCTACTAAGGAAGGCTCGATTTGGTAGCGCTCCAAAATCTCCAGATATCTTTGCACAGTATCATCGTTATAGGTGTGCTGTGCCGAAGCATTGATAGAAATAGGCACTTGCTTACGTCCCAGCTTTTTATTCTTGGCTAGGAATTTGGCAACGCATTCAAACACGAAAAAGTCTAGCTCTGTAATGCGTCCATTATCTTCAAGTGCGGGAATAAACTGGTTGGGATAAATTTGGCTGCCATCCTCATGGAACCAACGCACAAGCGCTTCTGCACCAATTAAAGCATTATCCTTTAAAGCAAACTTGGGTTGCAAGAAAACTTTAAAATATTCTTCGGTAAAGGCGGTGTTAGCATTGGCAAAAATAATGCGCTCTAGCTGCTGCTTGGCTGCCATCTCTTCGTTATAGAGTGCGGAGGTGGCGTGGGGCTGGCTAAGCAGGGATTTACGTGCAAAATTTGCAGCGTCAATGGTTTCAGTAGCCGTTTGGCATTTGCCGGTTACATGGTAAATGTCACTGCGTAGGCGTAATTTCAAAAAAGGATAGAGCTTAGTAACGTATTCCGTAGTCCAGCAATAGGCATGGGCGGCAGTAAGGTCGTTTAAATTCATATCAATGATGCTAATTCTATCTAAATGAAAGCGCATGCCAATAATTTTGAGCAGCATGCTGATTCCTTCTTCTACGGAAAGGCAGGTTTCCATAACCTCAAAGGCAGTGGCAATGGTGTCGTTTTGGAAGTAACGAGCATCAATTTTATTCTTGTTGCTGCTATCGGCATTGCGCAGCTCCTGGTAGCGATTCATATCATCGCAGAAAATATAGGTATCACGACGATTATCCTTAGCTTGGTATAAGGCCCGGTCTGCGTTTTCCATAAGCTGGTCATAGGTATAGCTGGCAGTGTTTTCCGGAACAAAGCAAATACCCATGCTACAAGTCAAATTATCGGTATCATTAAGCATTTCCACATTGTGAATATGCTGCATGAGAAGATTCAACTTTTGAATAAGGTCTATCCTGCTGATATTGGGAAAGAACAGGATGAATTCATCGCCACCAAAGCGAGAAATAATCGTGTCTGATGGGAGTACGTCCTTAAAAATATTGGCTGTTTCGCGTAAAACATGGTCGCCAAAAAGGTGCCCATAGGTATCGTTGATTTGCTTAAAAAAGTCCAAATCCACAATAACAAAGGCGCAGGTGTCAAAGGGATTCTTAGCTAGCAGTGCTTTGGTAACTAGCTCCATACCGTGGGCATGATTAAAAAGCCCTGTCAAGCTGTCGGCCTGGGCCTTGGTTTCTAGCTCTTGTTCTTTTTCAGAAAAAGTTGTTATGTCTTTAATAGTCCCTAGAATGAGGTAGTGCTCATCCTCCTCAGGCAACAATATGCCTTGGAACAGGCAGTGGATATGTTCACCGGTTTTACCCTTAATGCCGCTGCTGTGTACAGGCTGTGAAACATCACCAGAAAAGAATTGTTTCATACCATGGCGAAATTCTAGATCTATAGCGTTATCATAATCTATATAAGGTAGGATGCTGGTGGTTATAAATGCTTTAAGCAAAAAAAGATGACTGCGTAAGTACGAACGCAGTCATCTTTTGAGGAGAATGTGGTCATAGTAGCATGCTAATCATATGCTTTTGGAAGGAATATGGTCAAGGTCAAGGCTGTGAAATCAGGAAGGGTAAAATGCAATTTGCGATTAGCCATTGCTTACTACATCTTGATTATAACACAGATTGGTTTGGTTAGCAAGGGCTAATTTACTATTTTTACTTCTTTTTTTGCTTTTCTTTTATACGTTGTAAAAATGCTTCTACATCTAGCTTTTTGCCTTGTAAAATAGCTAAGAGGCGTGCTTGTACAAGGTCGTCCGTGCTGCTGCGCAATGCCTCGTAAATAGCTTCCTTGATGCTTTCTGATAAATAGTCAACTCCCCAAGCCTCTAAAACATCACAGGCGCAGCTGCGTAATAGTTCATAAATGGACGTAAGGGCTGCACACAAAATTGTCTCGCCCTTACCAGGATGGCTGCGCAAATAGTGCAGGGGCACGACCAAGGAATGCAGCTCGTTAGCATAAAGCGGTAAATTTGCGGTAATTTTGGCTAGTACTCTTGCGGAGCGGGTGCCGCCCTCATAAGAAAGTAAGTAGGGCAAAAGCGTGTATTCCATCGGATGGACTAGCCAAAAATCGTAGAGCTGCTGCCAAATATCTAGCTCCAGCTCGTAGGCAAAATCTGCAAGCTGATAGTTCACCTGGTCACCATCAAAGAGACGCGAGGTAATAATGGGCTCCCAGTTGGTGTTATACACCATTTTGTCACAGGCAGCAATAAGCTCGCTTATTTGGTTAGGAGTGAGCGAATATAAAGCGTTGTCCTCCTGCATGTTGCGGAGCGAGGTGGCTATGGTGATCATGTCGAGCATATCCTCGGCCTCCACCGATAGATAAAGCGCGTGGTGCAAAAGATTTTTGAGCATGCTATACAGGTCGATCTCGGTCAAATTATAGTTTTCGCGTACGGCTGCGGGCTTGTAATGCAAAAGCAGCATCATATAATTGCCCAAAATAGCAATGGCACTTTTATAGCAGGGGTAGTCGATAACGGGCTGCTGCAAAAATTTGTCTAGCTGGGTAGCTTGGATAAGCTTTACTGCAAGGGGAGGGTATTCCACGTCGATATCCGGGCCGTTTTGCAAAAGCCAACGGCGATGGTCAGCATCGGGGCACTGGCAGTCGATAATGGCAAAAACCTTGCCCCAACCCTTGGTGCAGCCTAAAAGCTCCCATACAGCGTGCTGAGAGATGTGGTTGGTGACGCGGCAGCTATACAGAAAGGCGAAGGTAAATTCTTCGCAGTGAGCAGTGGTCACTAAATCGCGCCACAGCTCGGGATCGTCTTCTTCAATATGCTGCATGCCGTAAAGGCCAAAGAGTAACAGCGCAAATTTTAAGGGCTCGCGGTGGCGCGCATTGTAAAGCAAACGGCGCGCAAGGGCGAAGGCAGTCTCATTCATGTCGTCGCTGTCAAAGGCAGCGATGAAGGGGTCAGCATATTCAGCCATGGACATATCCTTGAGGTCCTTGTATAGCTTTTGGTAGCTGCTGATATTAGGCTCGGCTAGGTAGGCACGCAAATCTTTAAGAAGCGTGCTGGCGTCTTCGTCGTTTGAGGGCATGTCGGCAGTGTAGTAAAAGGCGTCGGTTTGCCCGGGGTCGACGATGTTGGTGAGGTCGCTGCCGTCGGGCAAGGTGCGCTCGGTGAACACGCCATCTTCATCAATATGCTGTTGTATATAGTCGTAAAGTGATTGTTGCATAGTTGTTCCTATATTGTTTATAAATTGCGGTTTATCGATTAGTTTATGTGTTATCGCTCAAAGGTATACCAGAGAAGTGTTAATAAAAAGTATAGAAATTCGCAATTAGCAATCTTCGCTCACGTCGAATTTTTACGCTCATTTCGTGGGGTACAATAGGGTTCCTGCGGGGTACTATTTGTCTCGCAAAAAGCTATAGGTACTCGAACCCTTGGAACCATTGTACCAGCCACTCATTCGCTAAAATTCTCAATGTTCGC
>USBV01000119.1 GCA_900553055.1 uncultured Phascolarctobacterium sp. | reverse complement strand
AATGAACTCAAGGGTTGCTTGCAGTAAATATTTCTTCGTCCAAATAGCACCCCGCAGAGTTCTTATTGTTCCCCACGAAATGAGCGCATAAGAAGTCACCGTGAGCGGCTGATTGCTAATTATCCATTTACACTACACAACTTACTTTCTATCACTTTCCGTAGCATAAGGCCATCCACTCATACCGCCTTCCAGACTCTTCACGTTAGTATAGCCCTTCGCCCGCAGCATAACCTCCGCCTCGTAGCCGCGCAAGTCAATCTGACAGGCCGTGATGAGCAGCTTATCCTCGTCGCATGCCAGCTTGCACTCACGCACCTGATTTAAAGGCACATTTACGCGATTAGGCACGCCAGCAATACGATTGGTAGCTACTTCCTTAGGTGTACGCACATCCACAAAGAGATAGTCGCCTTTAGCGCGCATCGCTTCAAAATCCTTGGGATTAATACCCTGCATTTGCCCCGTCATCTTATTGTGCAGCACGTTCGCAGCCGTCGCTAAATTATCAATGGGGCCGTTAAAGGGCGGTGCATAAGCAATATCTAGATTAGACAAATCCTCTAAAGTTGCACCAAAGCTCAGCGCAGCTACCATGGTATCAATGCGTTTATCCACATTCGCGCCCACTGCCTGCAGTCCCAGCACGCGCTCCGTTCCCTCTTCTGCCAGCAGCTTCACCACAATGCGCCCTGCTCCCGGCATGTAGCCCAAGCGGTCAAAGCCCGGCGCTACTACGCTCTTAAACTTTAAGCCAGCCGCAGCTGCACTGCGCTCGTTGAGACCGGTTGCACCAGCGCTCTCACCAAAGATGCGGCATACGCCCGTGCCCAGAACGCCGGGATACTTAATGCCATCGCCACAAATATTATCGGCAATTACGCGACCATGCTTGTTAGCTGTGGAGCCCATGGGCGTAAAGATTTTCGCGCCACTCACCCGATGGGTATTTTCAGCGCAGTCGCCACCAGCGTAAATCGCAGGGTCGCTGGTTTGCAGATATTCATTCACCACAATGCAGCCCGTAGGACCGATTTCCAGCCCAGCAGCCTTGGCCAGATCCACATTGGGGCGTACGCCCACTGCCACGATAACTAGCTGAGCAGGAATGGTGCGCTTATCAGTCCTCACGCCAGTAACCCAACCAGCTTCTGCTTCAAAGGCCAGCGTTTTCTCTTCCAGATATAGATTCAAGGGCTCCTTAGCGATATTCTTCTTCAATAAATCTGCCATTTCCTTGTCCAGCATCTGGGGCAGCAGACGATCCTGCATTTCCACAATGCTAGTCTTTAAACCACGATGGACAAAGGCCTCGGCCAGCTCCATGCCAATAAAGCCAGCGCCAATAATGACAACATCGGTCACATTGCGCTCCTTGATTTCTGCTTCCACGGCGTGCACATCCCAGGGGAACCAAAAGCTGTGAATACCCTTTGCGTCAGCATTTTCCAAGGGCAAGCGTACTGGGGTTGAGCCAGTGCCCAAAACAAGCACATCGTAGGCTAACTCCTTGACCTCGCCATTTTCCACATAGGTCACCTTTTTGGCAGGCCTATCGATAGCAGTTACATTGCAGCCAATGCGTGCATCGATGCCCTTCACAGTGCGAAAATATTCGCTATCACGCTTTGCTCCCTGAGGCGTGTGATCAAAGCTATTAAAGCTCTTCACCTCGCCACCTATATAATAAGGGAAGCCGCAGGCGCCATAGCTCAGCTCCGGCCCACGCTCTAAAACAATAATCTCCGCATCCTTGTCACGACGACGCAAGCGCGCAGCAGTTTTCATGCCCGTTGCTACGCCACCAATAATTACCACTTTCTTACCCATTTCTAACTCCTTTCTGCCATTTTTAGCTCAATTCCCTGAAATCACCAGTTTTCACTAGTATTTGCTAGTATATTTCGACACAATAAAAGCTTTTACCTGCTAGCAAAATATTAATTACAAAGATGACAAAAGGGTGCCAGCTTTAGGCCGACACCCTCTTAAGCAACATGTGCATTGCATAAAAACAAATATGCTGAATTTTTATTAGTAGCGTGAATATACCGAAACAAACGTTCTGTAAAATACTCCAAGCGGAGCTGCCTATTTAATTAGCATTATCCTCCTGTAAATAACTAGCTCGCGCCAATTGCTCGCGCTCCAAGCTCTCTAATGCGGAGATGATATTGCGAATCGCTAAACGAAAGCTCATCGTTGTATTCACATGAGAACAGCTGGACAAGCCCGAGCCCTTGCCCACCATGAAGCCCACCACTGTTGCCATGTAAATATGGGTCCAATGGGCCTTAGCCTCATCATCAAGCTTATACATATTAATAGCTTCAATTATGGGGGCATATATTCTGGCCGTCACCAGCTCCAGCTCCTGCTTATCCATTTTAGGCAACACCAATAGCAAATGATAGAAGCTGGGATGGGCATAAGCGAACTCCTTATAAGCCATCGCCAAAGCCAGCATAGCCTCCTGACGCGTCTTAGCCTGGGCAACCGCTTCCTCGCGCAGCACATCAAATTCTTCATACACCTTAAGGGCTACCGCCACCGTCAGCTCATCCATGCTTTTGAAATGCTTATAGAGCGAAGCAGCCTTCACGTTCAAGCTCTCCGCTAAAGCCCTCAAAGAAAAGCTTGCAAAGCCATTTTTTTGCAGCACCTCGATAGCAGCCAGCACAATCTTTTCCCGACTCAATCCTTTATGCATACAAATCCACCTCTCCTAGGGTGTTTAACTTATTAACATTATATCATAGCAAAATTTTCTTTGTCTGCTTTTTTTAGTTTCAAAATTATAACCCACAAAAATCATACTCATCTAAGCATTTTATAAAATAACAATTAACTGCAGCGTGCAGCTAACTTCAATAGCTAAATACAGCCTCAAGTTAATGCTGATAGCTTGATTTAACCTTCTATATATTTGTAATATTTGCGTTCTTGCTGATATTGTGCGACCTTAGTCACATTTTATGTCAATTTACAGAGTTCACACTCTTGACAAAGTTGACTTTGTTAGCTAAAATATAGTTAACGGTTTTAGCTGTATAAATAATAATGCTTATGCCAAGCATCCTTTGTAGCTGTAGGGACTTAGCAAAAAGGTACCTTGAGCATAAGAATTCTTCTTTATATGGCCCCGTGTGCACATTAAAAATTTTAAATTGGAGGATTTTTCATGTCTAAAGCTGTAAAATGTCTCATCCTTTTGGCTGTAATTGCTTTATTCTTTGTAACCGAACTTATTCCTCTGGCAGTTACCGCTATGGGCGGCGCAATCGCTTGCGGCTTGCTCGGCTTGATTCCTGCAAAACAAGTATTCTCTGGCCTTTCTAACTCCACCGTAGTACTGTTCGCAGGCATGTTCGTTGTTGGTGGTGCTATGTTCTACACTGGCCTGGCACAATTCATCGGCAACAAGGTAGTTAGCGCTGTTGGTACCGGCGAAAACTCCCTGATGTTCGGTCTGATGACCGTTGGTACCGTTCTGTCCGCATTCCTGTCCAACACTGGTACTGCAGCTTGCTTGCTGCCGGTAGCTCTGGGCATCTGCGCATCTGCTAAGATTCCTGCTTCCCGTCAATTGATGCCTTTGGCATTCGCTTGCGGTTGGGGCGGCATCATCACCATGGTTGGTACTCCTCCTAACATCATCGCTGCTGGCGCTCTGAGCAACGTAGGTCTGCCTTCCTTTGGCTTCTTCGAATTCGCATTCATCGGTATTCCTATCTCCGTAGCTGGTATGCTGTACATGATGTTCGTAGGCAAGTATTTGCTGCCCGCAGCTCAACTGGATGCTGACCAAGAAATCGAGCAAGAAATCGAAGCTAACGATACCAACAACACTAAGATGATGATCTCCGGCGCTATCCTGATCGCAGTAGTTCTGGTAATGGGCCTTGGCATTAAAGGCATCACTCTGGAAATGGCTGCTGTAGTAGGCGCTCTGATTTGCGTACTGACCGGCTGCTTGACTGAAAAACAAGCTTATGCCTCCATCGACTGGGTAACCATCTTCCTGTTCGCAGGTATGATGCCTGTATCCAAAGCTATGGACGTAACCGGCGCTGGCAAGATGATTGCTGACTGGACTGTTGGCCTGATGGGCGGTTCTCCCTCCCCGATGATTGTAACTGCAGTTCTGTTCATTCTGTCCTGCGGTCTGACTCAATTCATGTCCAACACTGCATCCGCAGCTCTGCTGTGCCCGATCGGTATCGCTATTTCTCAAAACCTGGGCGCTGACCCGAAGGCAGTTCTGATGGCTATTGCAGTTGCAGCTTCCTGCGCATTTGCATCTCCCGTTGGTACTCCTCCGAACACCCTGGTACTGGGCCCTGGCAACTACAAATTCATGGACTATGTAAAAGCAGGCACTGGCTTGATCATCGTTTGCTTCATCGTTTCCTTGGTTGTAATCCCCATGGTATGGCCCTTCTTCCCCGGCAAATAATTTTTGACGGCGTGAAAATCTAGTCCCTAAGAACTTAACCTCAAGATGATTTTTCATCTTGAGGTTTTCTTATTTAGTATCGAATACTTTTTAGTAATAATTCACAGAAAATTTAGCATTGTCACACTCTTGACAAAATTCTCTTTTGATACTACAATAAGGTTGTGGTACAAGTCACAAAGGTACTGCTGTTCTTTGAAAACTGCATATTTTTAATATTTGGGGACTTAGTATTAAAAAAACAAGTCGACAAAGACTAGCGGCATCGTGAAATATCCACGATTTTACTTCTTGAAGAAGGAGGACTTTTCATGTCTAAAGCTGTAAAATGTCTTATTCTTTTGGCTGTAGTTGCTTTATTCTTCGTAACCGAACTTATTCCTTTGGCAATTACCGCTATGGGCGGCGCAATCGCTTGCGGCCTGCTCGGCTTGATTCCTGCTAAACAAGTATTCTCCGGTCTGTCCAACTCTACCGTAGTACTGTTCGCAGGTATGTTCGTTGTTGGTGGTGCTATGTTCTACACTGGCCTGGCACAATTCATCGGCA
>USBV01000118.1 GCA_900553055.1 uncultured Phascolarctobacterium sp. | reverse complement strand
ACGCCCGCAAAGGCAATGTGCCCCAGCCCGTCGCCAATCAGCGATTGCCGCCGCAGCACCAGAAAGCTGCCAATCAACGGGCAAATCACCGCCATAATCAGGCCAGCCAGCCAAGCTCGCTGCATAAATTCCATTTCTAACATTTCCAGCATTTTTTCGTCCTCTATCTATAAAAATAGCCATGCTTGTGATGATGCTGCAGTGCCTCGTGCACATCGCCCCTAAAGCAAATGCCGTGGTCGATGCACAGTGCGCTTTTGGCTGCGGCCGCAGCCAGCTCCAAATCGTGGGAAATCATCACAATGGTCACATTTTGCTCGCGATTAATACGCTTTAGCATCTCATACAAAGCTACCTTGGAGGCCGTATCGATGCCCGTAGCAGGCTCATCCAAAAGCAAAATTTTCGGCTGATGCACCATGGCGCGCGCCAAAAACACGCGCTGCTGCTGGCCGCCGCTAAGCTCGCCAATCTTGCGTTGGCGCAGGCTTACTAGCTGAAAATCCAGCAAAGCCTTTTCCACAGCATGCTTTTCCTGCTGGCCGATACGCTGCCACAGCTTGCCCGGCTGCAGCAGGCCCAATGTCACGACCTCTTCCACACTAATGGGGAACTCGCGCTGCATTTTCATGGGATTTTGCGCCACGTAGCCAATTTTTTGCCACTCCTTGAACTCTTCCACGGGCTTGCCATAATAATAGATTTCGCCCACGGTAGGTGGCATAGCATGGGCCAGCATCTTTAAAAGCGTGCTCTTGCCCGCGCCATTGGCACCAATAACAGCCACAAAATCGCCTTCAGCAATATCCAAATTTAATTTGTGAAAGACCCAGCCATCGCCATAATCGAAGCCTAGGCCCCGCACCATAATAATGTTATTTTCCATTATAATTCCTTATTCATTTAACGCCTTTTGCAGATTAGCAATATTTTGCTCCATAATCTTGAGATAGTTGAGGCCCTGCTTGCGCCCTTCCTCGTCCAAACCCTCCAAGGGGTCCAGCACCGCTGTTTGCGCGCCGGTTTCTTGGGCAACAAGCTTTGCAATTTTGGGGTCCGTCAGTGTTTCAAAGAACACATAGCGCACCTTTTCGCGCTTCACAGTCGCAATCAAGCGCTGCAAATCGCCTGGAGTTGGCTCCGCCTCGGCAGAAATGCCGGCCACACTAAGCTGGCGCAGGCCATAATCGGCTGCCAAATGACCAAAGGCCGCATGAGCGGTGACGAAAACCTTTTTGGGAGCCTTTTGCGCAACCTGCGTGAGGCTTTTATCTAAAGCAGCCAATTTTTCTACATAAGCCTTGGTATTGGCCTTATACGTAGCTGCATTTTTTGCATCCACGCTGCATAGCGCTTCGCTGATGCGCTGCACTTCAATGATAGCCTTCTTAGGACTCACCCACACATGGGGGTCCTGCTTGCCATTACGCTCGAACAAGGCACTGCCAGCCTCCACAGGCACGATTTTTCTCTCGCTCAGCGCGGCTAAGGCCTGCTCGGCCCAGGGCTCCACCATGCCATTATAAACGAAAACCTGCGCCCGTCCTAGGCGAGTTAAATCCTTGGGAGAGGGCTCCCAATCATGGGGCTCGGCACCATCGGGCACAAGGGTTGTTACCTGCACCTTGTCACCACCCACAGCCTGTACAAATTCTGCCATAGGATAAAAGCTGGCCGCCACCTGCAGCTTGCTCTTATCAGCACTTTGCTGTCCACCGCAGCCAGCAATAATATTCATTGTTATTAGTAGTAATAAGAGTAAAGTTTTCATAGTCATAGAATATTTCATTATACCTTTCTTGTCAATATCAAAGAAGCTAAAAAATCTCCGCATTATATTATAACACGAAAAAGGCTGCCAGCACAAACTGACAGCCTTTGGTAAAGGAAAGGGTGAATGTAAAAAGATTGATAGGGGATATGGGAGGTACTTAGCCTTCGATTAACCTTCGATAGCTATGTACTTTTTAGCTTCAACAGCCTTGTGTTCAATCTTAGGAATAGTTACCTTCAGGATACCATCCTCGAATTTAGCTTTGATGTCCTCTTGTTTAACATCTTCGCCTACATAGAAGGTTCTTGCACACTGGCCAGCATAGCGTTCACGACGGATATAAACGCCCTTGTCGTTCTTTTCGTCCTTGTCAACGCCCTTGGCAGCGCTGATGGTCAGGTAGCCGTTTTCCAATTTGGCGCTGACGTCTTCTTTCTTGAAGCCCGGCAGATCGATATCCATTTCGTAAACGGCATCCAATTCTTTAATATCGGTCTTCATAATGTGATCGGCATGTTTGCCATAGAGGGGATTACGGCGACCAAAGAATTCTTTTTCAAACGGAAAATCCATCAAATCATCAAATAAGCTTTCACCAAATACACTAGGCATCATCATAAGTCATTCCTCCAATTTTTATAAGCTTGTAGTCTGCATTTTCATGTTGATGCTGCAAGTATGAATTTGATTTTTAACTCGGAATTGAGTTGCTTACTCGTTTCAGTAGCTCTTTTCTTTTGTTGATTATGTTATACCACCATTTGTTAGCACTGTCAATAGGTGAGTGCTAATTTTCGCGCGATTTCACAGAATTAACATATATTTTGTTTAATCTATTTAAAAACAATAGGAAATTCGTAATTAGCTAATCTAGAAGCGAACATAACTGCTTACTTACCATTAAATTGTGGTTTATCGATTAGATTATGTGTTATCGCTCAAAGGTATACGATTTAAGCTTCCGAGGTTTTAATAAAATATCTTAAATTCGCAATTAGTAATCTTCGCTCACGTCGAATTTTTACGCTCATTTCGTGGGGTACAATAAGGTTCCTGCGGGGTACTATTTGTCTCGCAAAAAGCTGTACGTTCTTGAACCCTTGGAACCATTGTACCAGCCACTCATTCGCTAAAATTCTCAATGTTCGCTTCAGATTAGCTAATTGCTAGATTTCCTTATTCAAGTATCTGTAACCATTCGCTAGTACTGAAAAGTGGCTCTCATACCGCGAAGCGACCATATGGCAAAGCATTTTTTTGCCAAGCTTTTTTTGTGCAAGCACATTGTACCCCTTGAGGGTAAAAAAAGCGTAGCGGTCCAGCATGCAATGCTGGTGGGTTTCTTGGTACTTCTTTGCCTACACAAAGAAGTACCAAGTAAAGAAGTAGTATACAACCGCAATTTATTGCACTCTCGCACATTCTATACTATAATAATCACAAAAACCTATCAAAAAAACCAGAAAGAAGGTCATCCCATGCAGTTGCCTGATAAAAAATACATCGCTTCCTTTGATATCGATGCACAAAACACCTTTACCCCGGTATGCCCTGATGAACTCCCCGTAGCCGAAGGCGACCAAATAGCCGACGAGCTCAACGCCCAAGCCAAATTTACCAGCCTGCGCCTTGGCTCCCGCGACGCGCACACCATGGACGCACTGTGGCTGAGCGACGCAGAGCATGCGCCCCTCACTCCCATCGAAGGCCATCCTGACTTGGATGTGCGCTGGCCCGCGCACGCCATCATCGGCACTAAGGGCTTCGACTTCATCGCTGGCTTAGACCCCAAGGCCTATGACTTCCAAATCTACAAGGGCATCGAGCCTGATAAGCACCCCTACGGCGCCTGCTACCATGATTTAAAGAACACCCTCTCCACCGGTGCCATCGAATATTTACGTTGCCACGGCATCACCACTGTTATTTGCGGTGGTTTGGCAACTGACTACTGCGTAAAAAATACTGTGCTGCAATTAAAGGCTGCCGGCTTTGACGTAATTTTGAACAAAGCTGCCTGCCGCGGCATCGCTCCCGAAACCATCGCTGCTGCCATGGACGAAATGGCTGCCGCTGGTGTAAAATTCGTAGAATGCGCTGCTGAGCTGGAAGCGTAGAATTT
Organism: uncultured Phascolarctobacterium sp.; assembly: GCA_900553055.1. GTDB lineage: Bacteria > Bacillota > Negativicutes > Acidaminococcales > Acidaminococcaceae > Phascolarctobacterium_A. The sequence continues at coordinate 1,112 of USBV01000118.1, read as the reverse complement.
ACCAAAAACTTCTTGACTATAATTCATATGTGTGCTAACATTTACTTACCAAAAGGTTGGTATGGTGTGAGCATTTCTACACACAAAGCAAAAACCCGGAGTGCCAGCTCCGGGTTTTTTATTATGCTGACTGTGAACTAAAGATATCTGTCCAGCCATTTGCAAATATAGTAGCCAGCTACAGATGCTCCGACAGATACGAAAAAGGTTGTTATGGTATCGTTCACTTCTACACCTCCTCTCTGCTGCCAGATCGGAGTCACAGCATATGTATTATAACACAAATAAACGCTCTTTTAAAGTTTCTATGTGCGAACTAAAAACAAAAACACCCAATATATTTCTGCAAAATCTATTGGGTGTTTTTTATTTTATCCCGCAGTTATGCCACCATCCACAGTGATGATGCTACCGGTCATAAAGCTGTTGGCAGGCGAGGCCACACTGCAAATCACATGCGCGATTTCCTCAGCACGGCCGATACGCCCCAAGGGATAGCTTGCTTCCATGTCCGCCAAGGTGTAGCCACCGTTGGCATCCACCAGCTGACGCGCTAATAAGGGCGTATCCACATCCGCCGGGCAAACGCAGTTCACGCGAATTTGCGGCGCTAAGTCTAGCGCCAAGGCACGAGTCAAGGATACCACTGCACCCTTGGATGCGCAGTACACGGGGCAGCCGTAATTTCCGCTCACGCCTGCATCAGAGGCTATGTTAATTATGCTGCCACCACTATACATCAGGGGCAAGCAAGCCTGCGTCAAAAGCAGCGTGCCCTTCACATTGGTGTCCATGATAGCAGCATAATCTGCTTCGGTCATATTCTCCAAACGCTGCTCAGCGTAAACACCTGCGCTGTTAATTAAAATATCGATATGCGCCTGCTGCTCACGCAGCAGGCTTTTTTCACGCTCGCCTATTTTTGCCACAGCCTCCTTACAGGAGGCTGCTTTGCTCACATCGCACGGCACAAAAAATGCTTCACCCTGAGCCTGCGCGTCACCACGGCACAGTGCCATTGCTTCCTGTAGCTGGCGCACAGCAGCCTCGCCCTTAGCGCGGCTGCGCCCCAAAATATACACTCTAGCACCATCTGCGGCCAGCTTGGCAGC
>USBV01000117.1 GCA_900553055.1 uncultured Phascolarctobacterium sp. | reverse complement strand
TGTTATGCGCAATGCTAAAATCGCGCTCAAGGAGCCCAAAAACTACGACGCTCGCGCCGAAATTATGTGGAGCGGCACCCTCTCCCACAATGGCATCACCGGCGACAGAACCTTGGGCGATTGGTCCTGCCACCAGCTGGAGCATGAGCTCAGCGGCATGTTTGGCGTAGCTCATGGTGCAGGCTTGGCCGCAGTTTGGGGCAGCTGGGCTCGCTATGTGTATAAGGAAAACGTAGCCCGCTTTGCTCAGCTGGCAGTGGATGTTTTCGGCATCCCCTACAACTATCGCGACGAGGAGACCACTGCGCTAGAAGGCATTGCCGCTATGGAAAGCTTCTTCCGCCACATTGGCATGCCCACCAATATTCACGATTTAATTGGCAGCGAGCTCACCGAAGAGCAAATCAAGGAGCTTGCTTATAAATGCAGCTTCATGGGCACCCGTACTATCGGCCAATTCAAGGTGCTAACCGAAGAGGATATGGCAAACATTTATCGCGCTGCGAAATAAAGGCAGAGCACTAAAGCTATAACCTGACACTTAAATAAGGCAAAAAATTACTCCAGCTTCTTAGCAGAGCAGCTGGAGTTTTTGTCTATTATCAGTGTACAAAGAGTTCGTTTTACACTCCTGTAACGAAACGTTACTCGAAACAGGTGTTCGGTGTATATTTACATGTAAAAATACCAATAGGTTACGCAAGCCAGCGCAATACGATACCAGGCAAAGCTGGTCAAATCGTACTTGTGCAGGAATTTGAGGAACCATAGCACGGACCAATAGGCTACGATAAAGGATACCACAAAGCCAATGCCCAAAATGGTAAAATCATCCCCCTTAAGGTACTTAAGGCTCTTGATTAAATCGTAAATGCAGGCCACAAACATCAGTGGCACCGCAATCAAAAAGGTGTAGCTGGCTGCTGCCTGCCTAGATAGGCCCACCAAAAGACCACCGGCAATGGTGCTGCCACTACGCGAAAAGCCCGGCCACAGGGACAGGAATTGATAAATACCCACCCAAATTGCCTGCTTCATGCTAATTTTATCCACATCGTCAACAAGCTCTGCTTCCCTGCCCTTGGTTCTGTGCTCAGCAAACATCAGCAGCAAGCCGCCCAAAACCAGGCCAATAGCTACAGTGAAGGGAGAAAAAAGATATTTTTTAATCAAAGGATAACACAAATAGGCTACGCCCATCACCGGCACGATGCCTGCAGCAATATGCCACACGGAAAGTCCCTTGTGCATATCCCAGCCATCCTTCGTGAAAAAGCGCACAAATCGCTCCTTATAAATAAAAATCACGGATAAAATCGCACCCAATTGCACGAAAACATCAAACACATCCGCAACAGGACCATCAAAGCCCAGCAAATGTCCTACAATAATCATATGTCCTGTAGAGGAAACCGGCAAAAATTCCGTCAGGCCTTCCACAATACCAACAATAACGGCAATTAGATACTGCTCCATCATAACATCCTTTCCAGCGAAACTTATCGTTTTATTATACGCTTTTTTGCACGAATATACAACCCAAAGTAGTTGATTAGTGTTAAAATTTACGAAAGTTTTACTAAACTGAGCAAAAATAAAAGACAGCCTCGCGAAGAAGCTGTCTTTTATTATATACGTTTTAAATGAATCAAAGGTTAATTAGCCAGGCTTAGTCGCCAAAGCAAATGCCTACTTGACGACCGGTGCGAATAATTTCGCTATCCACAGGCACCTGGCGCGGTTTTTCTGCCGCCTTTTGAATGTACACAGTAACAATTTGGTCATGGTACAGGGAAACCATCACATTATACTCGCCACGCAAGCAAGCCTCAGCTGCTGCGACGCCATAACGGGTGGATAGAACTCTGTCGAAGGCTGAAGGAGAACCGCCACGCTGCAAATAGCCCAATACCGTACATCTGGACTCAATACCTGTACGCTCTTCAATTGCGTTCGCTACCTTCTCGCCAATACCACCTAAGCGAATAGGCTCAAAGCTGCCCTTGACTACACGGGCAACGGACATTTCGCCGCCCTCCGGCTTTGCGCCCTCGGCTGCCACAATAATGCTAAAATTTTTACCTGCTGCCTTACGCTGCTCGATTTTGGCAATCACACTATCAAGCTTATAAGGAAGCTCCGGCAGCAGAATTACATCTGCACCACCGGCAATACCGCTATGCAAAGCAATCCAGCCCGCATAACGGCCCATAACCTCTAAAACCATAACCCTGTGATGGGATTCTGCTGTAGTATGCAGTCTGTCCAATGCCTCAGTAGCCATTGCCATCGCCGTATCAAAGCCGAAGGTACGCTCTGTGCACGGCAAATCATTATCAATGGTCTTCGGGCAGCCAACTACTTTTACGCCACACTCTCTAGCCAATTGCGCCCCAATATTCAGGCTACCGTCGCCACCAATAACAACCAAGGCTTCAATATCATACTTTTGCAGATTTTCCAGCACCTTATCCCGCATATCCTTATAGATAATAGTTCCATCCTCTTGTTCAATGGCAAATTTAAAGGGATTATCACGGTTAGTAGTGCCTAAAATCGTACCACCACGAGGGAGAATGCCCGATACACTGGCATAGTCCATCTTTTGCAAATTGCCGTTTACTAAGCCGTTAAAGCCATTATGCACGCCATAAACCTCACAGCCGTTTTGTAAAAAGGTTTTTACCACAGCTCTGATAACAGCATTCAGGCCCGGGCAATCGCCACCGCCCGTCAGCACAGCAAAACAACGCTTTTTATCAGTCATGCCAAGCCTCCGCATCTAACTAAGAGCAGAAATTAGTCCTCTACGTTCCAAATCTTGAAGCCGTCCGGGCTAATGCGAATTGCTTCGGTGCCATCAAATTTATCATAGCACAGGTTGCCGTTTTCAATGTATCCGGGCCATGCAGTGATAATGGTGAATTTTTTGCTCAGCTTACGCATTAAGCTGTCAGTATTGATGTGGAATACAGGAACAAACAAGGTTTGCAGTCTATCCAGAATGATAACATCTGCGTTGTAGCTTGCCAAAATTTCTGCAAACATGTCAGGAGCATACAAGCCTCTGTCAGCTGCGGGAATAGCCAAGAACTCTTCGCTAATCAGCATGCGGCAATCAACATAGGTCCATTTTTTAACTTCTGCTGCTTCGCGCAACACTTTACTCTTGCCGCTGCCCGGTTTGCCGGTAACGATAACTACATTGCCTTTGTCGGCTTGAGCTGCTTCAACAACCTTTAACAATTCTTCTACTTGATTCATTTGAAAAACCTCCTATGACACCGAAGTGTAAATATTTCACTTAAATTGTTACCTAGTATATTCGCTGAACTTTTCTAAAATCCTCTAAAAAAAGATACACCATTCAGAAAATTTCCTTGCACAGCTGTGTAATGTTACACTTTTATCAGTAATTAGCTATTTTTTGTATCTTTATCCTTAAATCTTTCGTAGGGGTCGATGGCTAACAGGCCACTATAGACCGTTCTGAGGTCCGTAAACTCCCCCTTGCTGATGATATATTTTTCTAATTTTCGTTTAACCCGCTGCAGTGCATTATCAATGGACTTGATATGCCTGTTTAAATCCACAGCAATCTCCTGGTATGATTTGCCATCCAGGTAGCTCATCAGCACCTTCCATTCCAAATCGCTGAGAATATCATTCATTTTATTCTCAATATCGCTGAACTCCTCCCTGCTAATCACCATATCCTCGGGATTGGCCACACGTACGCCGCTGATAATATCCAGCAGGGTGCGGTCGCTGTCATCTTCATAAATAGGCTTATTGAGTGATACGTAGGAATTAAGTGGAATGTGCTTTTGGCGAGTTGCCGTTTTAATAGCGGTAATTATCTGCCTCGTTACACACAGCTCAGCAAAGGCTCTAAAGGAAGACTGCTTATCATTCTTAAAGTCACGAATAGCCTTATACAGGCCAATCATGCCCTCTTGAATAATATCCTCCCGCTCAGCGCCAATCAAAAAATAGCTGCGCGCTTTAGCTCTAACAAAATTTCTGTACTTATGCAGCAAATACTCCTGCGCCAATACATTATCGTGGAGCTGGGCATCCAAAACGATATCCTCATCCGTCATTTGGTCAAAAGCTTCATAAGGATCGTTTCTCTTTACCGTATCCGTAGTCATCAAGTACATTTCCTCCGTGTGGGTTATAGCAATAAGAATACTATTTTATTATATCCTGTCAAGCCCTTGCCGTCAATCTCACTGACGACGTATTTTTTCTAAATGCTCTAAAACATGCCCGTTAATGCGTCCGCCTAGCTCATTGCGGTTTAACGCACCACGTGGAATGCGTAAGCGCTCCGCAATTTGCTTTTTCGCTTTTTTATAGTCCTCGCGAAACTCGCGTGCCGAAATACGATAAGCGCCGGCACCCAAAATATTAATCTGCTCGGCATAATCGCTGGTCACGACAAAAACCTTGGACTTATTCGGTCCATGCCCTAGCTCATAGGCTCGGCGTTCAATCCAGGAGTCGGCAGTTTCGCCCTCGCCGGTATAAACCACCTGAATACCATGGATGGTTTCCACCGCGGCAGCTCCTGCAACCTCCAGCGCATCAAAAACTACAATAGCCTTGTAGCCCTTAAAGGCAGCATATTCGCTAACACCGGCCACCAAAATTTCTCTGGCATGCTCAAGACTTGTTTGGCGTAGCTGGGCAAATTCCTTCCAGGCATTGATTACATTATAGCCATCTATCAGCAGATATTCGCCCATGCTTCACCTCCGTTACGCCTCATACTCAAATTTTTAATCAGCAAATAAATGACGCTGACGCACCACTTCGTACATTAAAATCGCGCCTGCATTAGAAGCATTTAGGGAGTTGACGCCACCATGCATGGGCAGAGAGACGATGTCATCACATTTTTGCTTGACGAGGCGGCCTAAGCCCTTGCCCTCAGCACCGATGACCAGCACAATGGGTCCCGTCATATTGGCAGCATAAAAATCTACGCCATCCATATCCGCCCCCACGAGCCAGC
>USBV01000116.1 GCA_900553055.1 uncultured Phascolarctobacterium sp. | reverse complement strand
GCGCCCTGTCCTACGGCGGGCAGGCACACGTCGCTGGGAATCACATCTTTAATTCTGTCGCCATGACCAAGGCGCTCCAAGCCTGCTGCGGCCAGAATCACGGCATCGTACAGTCCCTCATCCAGCTTACGCAGGCGGGGATCCACATTGCCACGCAGGTCACGAATTGTTAAATCGGGGCGAGCCGCCAAAAGCTGCGCTTTGCGGCGCAGGCTGCTGGTGCCAACCACTGCTCCTAAGGGCAGCTCGGCAAAGCAGCTATATTTATTGCTCACAAAGGCATCGCCCACATTAGCGCGCTCAGTAATAGCAGTCAGGCACAGTCCCTCCGGTAGCACGGTAGGCATATCCTTCAGGCTATGCACAGCCAAATCAACCTCGCCGCTGAGCAAATCCTCTTCAATCTCCTTGGTAAACAGGCCCTTGCCACCAATTTGGGCCAAAGGCACATCCAAAATTCTATCACCCTTGGTGACGATTTTTTTGAGCACTACCTCGCACTCGGGATATTTCTTGCGCAGGCAGGCAGCAATATGATTGCTTTGCCACAGCGCTAAGAGACTTTGTCTAGTCCCAATCTTCAATACGGCTTTCATCACCAAACTCCTCTCCGCTCTCATTCAGCAGGAATAAATCACACATCATTTGTTTATAGCGCTCTTCCTCGCTTGTGCCGGCCACAGCATTCATAGCCTTCATGGGCTCACGCAGGAATTTATGCTCTAAGCGCTGTGTCATCAAGTCGATAATACGGCGCTCTTCATCCGTCAGATTCGGCAGCTTGATAAAGGCCTTTTTCAGCACCTTTTGGCGCAAAAAGTTCATCTTATCATGCAGCTGTACCATCACCGGGCGCATAGTGTAGTAGCGCAGGCGCTCCTTCAGCGCCGCAATTTCCTCGGCGATAATCTGCTCAGCTACCTTGGCCTCATGGGTGCGGAAGTTTTTATTCACATCCACCACATTTTCTAAATCATCGATATTATATACAGTTACGCCCTGCATATCGTTTAAAGCCGGGTCCACATCGCGCGGCACAGCAATATCAATCAAAATCAAGGGGCGTGCTTTGCGGTTAGTCAGCAAGGGACCGAGATTTTCCGCTGTCAGCACATAATGGGGTGCGCCAGTGGAGGTGATGATAATATCAGCCTGCGCGGCCTGCTTAAACATTTGCTGATAGGGAATGGCGGTACCGTTAAATTTTTCGGCCAGCTCCTGCGCATGGTCAAAATTACGGTTGCTAACGAAAATCGTCTTGGCGCCCTTATCAATCAAATGGCGGGCGGTGAGCTCGCTCATATGTCCTGCGCCAACTACTAAAATATTGGCTGTAGTCAAGTCGCCCAAAATATTAATAGCCAAATCCACCGCTGCGCTAGAAACGGAAACACTGCTAAAGGCGATTTTTGTTTCGGTGCGCACGCGCTTGCCCACGGCAATGGCCTTATTCATAATAGTATTTAAAATCGTATCCGTCATGCCATTGTTACGGGCAATTTGGTAAGCATTTTTAATTTGACTCAAAATCTGGCCTTCGCCAATAATCAAAGAGTCCAAGCTGGACGCCACTCTAAATAAATGCTGCACGCACAGGGTGCCGGTCAGATTATAAAAATACTCGCCCTTATAATGCTCCCCTGCTAAATGCGCCAAAAGCCGCTTCACGAAGGGAATGGCTTCATGAGGATTTTCGATAACCATATACAGCTCCGTCCTATTGCAGGTGGATAGGAGCATGGCCTCGGGGATGTTGTCGTAATTGCGCAGGCGTCGCAAAATACTGGCTACCCTATCATTAGTGAAATTAAAACGCTCGCGGATCTCAACGGGGGCCGTTTTGTGATTGAGACCTAAAACTGCTAATTGCATCTAAGATGTTCTCCTTTGCCTGAGCAGCATGCCCTGCTGCTACTAAATTTATCAAATCATCCGTCAGGATTTGTCGCCACAAAGCGGTGCGCTGTGCAGGCGTTGAGGGAATTTGCTGCACAATGTGGCGCTGTTGGCGTAAAAAGTCGTTAAAAGACGCTATATCAGGAGTAATTACTTCTTGCAAGCGTTTTTTTAACATGCGTGTGAAGGCTGGCATGCCGCCTGTAGCTAGGGCTACAGTGATATCACCCTGCGTAAAGGAGGAAGGCACGGTAAAATTGCTTAGCTCCGGCTCGGTGATATTGTTACAGAGCAGCGGCGCAGCGTCAGTGATTTGCCTATTGATAGCTGCATCATTAGTAGCAGCTATAACAATGAAGGCTTGCTGCAAGTATTCAGCCTTATAGTAATCTTTAATCAATTGGCAGGAGTGTTTTTCTGCTTCCTTTAGCAGCTCCGCACAAAGCTCCGGTGCTACAACTGTAACCTCAGCACCCGCCTCACACAGGGTAACGAGCTTGCGTGCAGCAACCTGCCCACCGCCGACAATTACGCATTTTTTGCCTTTTAGCTTCAAAATTGCAGGATAGTGAAAATTATTCTCAATAAGCATTAAGTTATCCATCCAAAATTAGTGATAATATATGTCATTAAATACCAGTCTTAAGTATATATGATATCATATTTACGCTAATTTTTAAAGAGAGGAAAGGAGAAAAATGTTAAAGAGCTTACACAAATAGCAGCTGGTCCCACAGCCTAGCAACCACTCAGGCGATAACCAACCCCGGCCTCGGTTAGCAAATACTTGGGCTGGGCAGGGTCCTTTTCAATGCACATAAATCAAATATGCCAAAATTAGTAAGGCTAGCACCAGACCTAAGTATAAGTCAAACATCACCAGTCCTCCTCGTATTTCAAAATTTAACCTCAGCTATACTGCAGCCATAGCTTTTGGTGCTATTATTGTAACCTAAAGGTGCGTAAAACCGCTGTCAAAAGAAAGCCGCAAGCTGTAAAAAAGGCGTAAATAAGCCCCGCCCTGTTAACGTCAGAGCGGGGATAAACTTTTTATTCATGTAATATTGGACTTCGTTATTTAATTTTCTTGAAAAGCCTTTTGGCGTTGGCCGTAGTCAGTGCTGCCAGCTCCGCCACATCCATATCCAGCACTAGCGCTGCGTTGCGCGCAGTATATTCCACATAGCCAGGATTATTGCGCTTGCCGCGGAAGGGCACGGGAGTAAGGTAGGGGCAGTCCGTTTCAAACAGCATCAGCTCCTTGGGGATGTACTGCATCACCTCGCGCACCTTTTGCGCATTCTTATAGGTGGAGGTGCCGCCAAAGCCAAAGTAATAGCCCCGCTTGGCCAGCTCCTTGGCCATTTCTAGGCTGCCACTGAAGCAGTGGAACACGGCCTGCACACTCTTCACTTCCTTTTGGAAAAGCTCCAGCATATCGCCGTGCGCTTCGCGGTCGTGGATGATGATGGGCAAATCGAACTGCTTGGCCAAATCAATTTGCTCCAAAAAGATGCGCTTTTGCACCTCCTTGGGCTCGTTTTCCTTCCAGTAGTAATCAAGGCCGATTTCGCCAATGGCCACTACCTTGGGGTGCACGGCCCAAGCAGCCAGCTGCTCCAAATAATTGGGCGCAATGCCCTTTAAATTTTCCGGATGATAGCCCACTGCCGCAAAGATAAAGTCGTACTGCTCTGCCAGCTCCACCGCCATGGCCGAGCTGGGAGCGTCGCAGCCGGCATTGATAATGCCGTCCAAGTCCTGCTCCAGCTGCGCCAAAAGCTCCTTGCGGTCCTTGGCGAAGGCAGGATCATCTAAATGGGCGTGGGTGTCCCATAAACCTGTTCTAGACATTGTATCTATCCAACCTTTAAATTATTAAGTCTCAAAGAAGAGTAAGAAGGCACCAGATGCGCGAAAGGGCAACGACGGCGTATAAAATAATACTCCTAGGAGCCCTGACAAAGCAGATGGTGCCTTATGACTCTTCTTATTTCACACGGCTACCGGATGCCATATTAGGCGCTTCCGCCAATACCAAATTACCTTGGCCATCGCTAGCGCAGAGCAGCATGCCAAAGGACTCGATACCCATAAGCTTAGCAGGAGCCAAGTTAGCAACCACCACAACATTGCGGCCAAGCATTTGCTCGGGCTCATAGTATTGGGAAATACCGCTGACAATAGTGCGTACTTCATCGCCAATTTCCACCTGCAATTTGAGCAGCTTCTTGGACTTCTTCACCTTTTCTGCTGCCAAAACCTTGCCCACGCGCAGGTCAATTTTTTCAAAATCTGGGAATTGAATTTCCGGCTTGATGGGGTCCATAGCGGGCTTGGGCTCCTCAGCCTTCGGGGCTTCTACTACGGGACGCTCATAGCGCTTGCCACCGATGATGGTTGCGCCATCCTCGGCAATCTCGATACGCGGATACAGGGGCTCGCCCTTGCACACCTTGGTGCCGTTGGCCAAACCACCCCAAACAGCGTTCTCCAGCAGGAATTGTTCTGGAACAGCCAAGCCCAGTTGAGTGTAAATCTTCGGGCTGGTGGTGGGGATATAGGGGCTGATCAAAATAGCCACAATGCGCAACGTTTCAGCCAAATTATACATAACAGTCTTCAGGCGGTCAGCCTTAGCTGCATCCTTAGCCAAAATCCAGGGAGCGGTTTCATCGATATATTTATTGGCACGGCTAATTAAAGCCCAAACAGCCTTGATAGCAGTGTTAATTTCCATATTATCCATAGCCTTGGCATAAGCAGCTACGGTTTCAGCTACAAGGCCCTTCAGCTCGTCGTCGATAGGCTCGCTAGCTCCAGCATCCTCAACAATGCCGCCATGATATTTTTCAATCATGGACACAGTGCGGTGCAGCAGGTTGCCCAAATCGTTAGCCAAATCGGCATTAATGCGAGTAATCAGCGCATCACGGGAGAAGTTGCCGTCGCTGCCCAGATTGATTTCGCGCAGCAGGAAATAACGAATGGAGTCAGCGCCGAATTCATCAATTAAAGCCAGCGGGTCGATAACATTGCCCTTGGACTTGGACATCTTGTCGCCGTCCACAATAAGCCAGCCGTGGCCATAAACCTCTTGCGGCAGCTCCAAGCCCATAGCGTGCAG
>USBV01000115.1 GCA_900553055.1 uncultured Phascolarctobacterium sp. | reverse complement strand
GTCGTCCGGAACCATGCGAATCACCGGATACTCCCTGCCTGCCTCAAAATGACTCACAGCAAAGGTTTCCTCGTTAAAGGACGCAGGACGCACGCTGCCCCGCAGCGCTGCCTCGGGCTCCGCAGACACTATCGCATCGGCCTCCGCCCATGCGTCACGCCCATGCCAGAACACATGCAGGGGCTCTAAATCCTGCAGATTATTAAACACAATAATATCTGCGTCATACCCTGGCGCTATCGCGCCCACATGCCGCAGACCAAAAATCTTCGCCGCGTTGATGCTCGCAATCCTTAATGCGCGCACCGGGCTCATGCCCAGCGCCACCGCCATCTTTACGCAATAGCGAATGGTGCCTTCCTTGCGCATGTCCGACAAATGCTTATCGTCCGTGCAAAAGGCAAGATTTTGCACATCAATGCCGCTGGCCAAAACGCCCTTAATAATGGGCTCCAAATTGCGGCAGGCACTGCCCTGCCGCACTAAAACAGCTAAACCTGCGCGCAGCTTTTCGAGGGCTTCGTCCCAAGACATGGACTCGTGGTCCGTATCAATGCCGCTGGCCACATAAGCCTGCAGCTCCTTGCCCGTAATCGTGGGCGCATGCCCATCAACAACGCGATTTTCTGCGTGGAATAAGTCCAGCTTCTTGTGCACCTCAGCATCATTGTAAAGCACGCCAGGAACATTCATCATTTCACCCATACCCAGCACGCCCTTGTCATGCATCACCTCGGCCATCGCGTCTGCGTCCATCACGCAGCCAGCATGCTCAAAGGGAGTGGCCGGCACACAACTGGGCAACTCCACATAATAATTAATCGGCATCTGTCCGCCAGCACGCAGCATATAGCGAATGCCCACAGCACCTGCTACATTGGCAATTTCATGCGGGTCGGTAATCAGTGTGGTAGTACCCCAGCGCAGCTCTTCCCGCACGTAGCTTTCCGGCGCCGCCATGCTGCTTTCCACATGGCAATGGGCGTTGATGAGGCCCGGCGCAATATACGCGCCCTGCAAATTGAGCACTTGCTTAGCCTTAGTATAGGTGCCGCGAGGCCCTATAGCAGCAATTTTACCATCGGCAATAGCCACGTCAGCTTCATAAATTGTTTCGGTCAACACGTCAACAACCCTGCCGTTCTGTAAGAGCAGATCAGCAGGGTTGTTGCCAAGTGCGACCGCTCTAATACGGTCGTTCATTTTTTATACCTCGTTTAGCTTACATAAAAATGTATTTTAGAACAAAAATAACTGCCAGCACGCATACCAACGCACTAACCTTCTTTTCCTTCAGCTTGCCAGTAAGTAAATTGAGCACTACATAGGAAATAACGCCCATAGCAATACCTTCGGAAATAGAATACATGAAGGGCATAGCAATAGTAGCGATGAAGGCTGGTACAGCCTCGGTATAGTCTTCCCAATTGATTTTTACGATACCGCTAAGCATCATAAAGCCTACTACGATGAGGGCCGGAGCGGTAGCGAAGGCCGGAATAGCAAGGAAAATCGGGGACAGGAACAAGCTCAGCAGGAAGAGCACAGCTACGGTCAGAGAAGTCAGGCCCGTGCGACCACCTGCAGCAACACCAGCGCTAGATTCAACGAAAGTGGTTACAGTGGAGGTACCCAAGCAAGCACCAATAGCGGTAGCAGTGGAGTCAGCCAAGAAAGCATTTTGGATTTTCGGCAGCTTGCCATTTTCGTCCAACATATCAGCCTTGGAAGCCACACCAATCAAAGTTCCCAAAGTGTCAAACAAGTCTACAAACATAAAGGCCACCATGATGGTGATAAAATTGAAGGTTGCAATCGCACTGAAGTCGAGCTGCATCAGCGTGGGAGCAAGGCTCGGGATGGAAATGCCATTGGAGAAATTAGGCATTACGCTAAAAGCTCCCAGCTTAGGATTAGGAACATAAAGGCCAGTCACTTCGCAAATCATTCCCAAGCCCCATGTTACTAGAATGCCCAACAAGATGCCGCCGGGCACCTTTTTAGCAAGGAAAGCAGCTGTAATTAAAATACCTAACAAAGCTAAGAAAGCGCCGATACCGGTGGAATGGAAGGTGCCGTCTGCTAAGGCTGCCCGGAAATTGTACAGGCCAACTAAGCATGGACCATCCACAACAATTTTCGCACTTTGCAGACCGATGAAGGCGATGAAAAGGCCAATACCGCCAGTTACGCCAAATTTTAAGGACATGGGAATGCAATCAAAGAGCGCCTCGCGCACCTTCGTCAAGGACAGAATGATGAAGATAAGACCTTCAACAAAAACAGCAGCTAGTGCTACCTTCCAGGAGTAACCCATAGCACCGCACACGGTGAAGGCGAAGAAAGCGTTCAAGCCCATACCGGGAGCCAAAGCAAAGGGATAGTTGCTAAGGAACGCCATCAACAGTGTACCAATGGCAGCACCCAAAGCAGTGGCAGTGAATACCGCGCCTGCGTCCATACCGGAGGCACTCAAAATGCCGGGGTTAACGGCCAAAATATAGGCCATGGTCATGAAGGTAGTGATACCGGCGATAAGCTCAGTCTTCACGTCGGTGTGATGCTCCTTCAGCTTAAAGAAAGACTCGAGAAAACTCATTTCAATACACCCTCCTTAAAATATTTTATTATTAACCAAATAACGCTTCAGCCAGCGTTATTTTAATAGGTCAGAATTTCGGGGCCATTCTCTGTAATAAGAATCGTGTGCTCCCACTGTGCAGACAGACTACCATCATCAGTATAAACAGTCCAATCATTGGCCGCATCCACGAACACACCCTTGCGCCCCATATTAATCATGGGCTCAATGGTAAAGATCATGCCCGGCACCAAAACCATACCGGTTTTACGCTTGCCCACATGGCAGATAAAGGGATCCTCATGAAAATCAATGCCCACGCCGTGACCACCAAATTCGGTTACCACGCTGTAGCCATGCTTATGCGCCAGCTGGGAAACAGCAGCGCCAATATCGCCAATATAACCCCAGGGCTGTGCTGCAGCAATACCCTTCAACAGACACTGTTTAGTAATGGCCACTAAATCGGCAGCAGGCTTGCGCACCTTGCCAATCATGAACATGCGGGATGCGTCGGCATAATAGCCCTTGTAAATAGTGGAAACATCCACATTGACAATGTCGCCACTCTTGAGCACATCGTGTTCGCTAGGAATGCCATGACACACCTGATCGTTAACGGAGGTACACACACTCTTGGGATAGCCCATAAAGCCCAAGGGAGCAGGAGTTGCACCATGAGCGATGGTGAAATCGTACACAATAGTATTAATTTGCTCGGTAGTCATCCCGGCTTTAATGTATTTTGCGACCTCATCCAACACAGCAGTATTAATCTTGCAGGCTTCACGAATGCCGGCAATTTGCTCCGGTGTTTTAATCATGCAGCGGTCCGGCACTTCTTTGCCCTGGGAACGCAGTAATTCAATTTTTGCATCAATCATTTGGTGGCAGTCCGCATATGCTTTACCGCTGCCACACCAGCACAAATTATTCTTTTCTTCCATGAAATATCTCCTAACTGAAAAAGCTAACAAAATTCTTTTTGTGTCTTCTATTGTACCACATTTAAGGCGATTTTCACATTTTTTGTGGAAAATATTATGACAAAGTTCGGATTTTCTGTTAAAATATTTGCATGCATCTTATTAGCTTAGCAAGTTGAGCTTATGCTGCATGGCGGAGAATCAGAAAGGATGAAAAATTTACTTTATGGAACAATACGCACTCTATTTTATTGACATTATTTTGCATTTGGACAAGCATTTACCGGAAATCATGGCCGCCTATGGTCATTTCATCTATGCGATTTTATTTTTAGTAGTATTCTGTGAAACTGGTCTGGTTGTAACCCCCTTCCTACCCGGTGACTCCCTCCTCTTTGCCTGCGGTGCCTTGGCTGCTACCGCACCAGAGGGCATGGATATTAAGATCATTACTGTTATTTTTCTAGTATCCTCAATTTTAGGTGATGCCTGCAACTATATGATTGGCGAAAAGCTAGGCCTTGCCATGATCAACGCCAAGCACAGCCTCATCAAAAAAGAGCATGTGGACAAGGCCAGCGCATTTTATGCTAAGCACGGTCACAAGGCTATATTCTTAGCACGCTTTGTACCCATTGTGCGCACCTTCGCTCCTTTTGTGGCTGGCGTGGGCAAAATGCACTATTTAACCTTTGCACATTACAATGTTATCGGCGCTGTAGTTTGGGTAACTTTATTCGTGGGCGGTGGCTATTTCTTTGGCAACATCCCCGTGATTAAGCAAAACTTCACCCTGGTGACCCTGGGCATTGTCATTTTCTCCGTACTGCCCGTACTGTGGGAGCTGGTTGGCAAAAAGCTTTTCCACAAGGAGTAATATTTAGCAACATAAAAAAGCTAGGCTTATATGCTGATAGTAAAGCACAGGCCTAGCTAATTATATAATTTGAGAGGTGTTTTGCTATGTACAGATTCAACAGCGACTATACCGAAGGCTGCCATCCCGCTATTTTAGAGCGCTTGGCTGCTACTAATATGGACCAAACTGATGGCTATGGTCTGGACCCCTATTGCGACGATGCTCGCAGCAAAATCAAGGAATATTTTGGCTGCCCCAATGCCGATGTGCATTTTCTCGTAGGCGGTACCCAAACCAATTTGACTGTTATTTGTGCAGCTTTGCGCCCCCACCAAGCAGTGTATGGCGCTGTTCCCAGCCACATCAACACTCACGAGGCCGGTGCTATTGAGCATGTGGGTCACCGCGTGCTGCCCCTGCCCAGCGAGGACGGCAAGCTCACCGCCGAGCAAATCAAGGCCGAATGGATTAAATACGACACCGACCCCAGCCGCGAGCATTGGGCACAGCCCAAGATGGTTTATATTTCCCAGCCCACAGAAATCGGCAGCATGTATAGCAAAAAAGAGCTGCAGGATTTATACGCAGTGTGCAAGGAAGCAGGTCTGTACCTCTTCATCGATGGCGCTCGCCTTGGTTACGTGCTAGGCGCACCTGATAATGATATGACCCCCGCCGATTTGGCA
>USBV01000114.1 GCA_900553055.1 uncultured Phascolarctobacterium sp. | reverse complement strand
CTGCCCCGCAAGCTGCTCCAGCGCGCCGTCCGCCTTCGCCTGCTCATACCCACGCAAAAGCGCCACCTCATAACGCAGCTCCGGCAGCTCAGGATACGCCGCCACCAGCTGCACCAAATACTGCTCGTTCACATAATCATCATGCACAACCCCTAGCAAATCCTGCAAATACTTCAGGCTGCGCAACAGCTGGGATGCAGCCCCAAGCTCCGGCACACTCTGCAGCGCATAACGAAAACGCTTTAGCCTAATGCGCATGCGGTGCAGCTGCTCCATATCCTGCACATCAGGCTGTAGCTGCGGCAGCTCCTGCAGCTTGCGCGCCCACTTGCCCAAGCGCTGCACAAAAAACTCGCGCAAGCTTAAGCAGCACGGCGCCCCAGCCCAGCTATAAACAGCCATATACAGCTGAGTAAGCTCATAAGTCAGCTGGTTAAGCTTAAGCTGCTGCAACGCACGCACCTGTGCCTGCTGGCGCAAGCCCTCAAGCAAGCGCTGCAAATTGGGCACAGCAGCCACGGGCAGCATCGTGCTTTGCGCAACTGGCTCCGCATCCTGCTGCTGCAACACCCAAGCAGCTTTAGCCTCCCTATCTTGAGCGCTCCGCAGGCGCGCACAGGTTTGCAAAAGCACATCATATTCGCGCACTCCCGACAAAGCCGTAGCCTGCGCCTTCAGCGTTCTTTGCCAATCAGCAGCCTTGGGAAATAATGGCTTGACTAAAGCCAACACCGAGCGCAAACGCCGCAGCTTTACTCTCAGCTGACGCCACAGCTGACGCTGCCCGCCACCCGCTAACAGCAACTGCTCCCACAGCTTATTAATCACATATAAATGCCACGGAATATGGCAGCGCAGAGCCGTCATAGCCGTCTTCTCGTCATAATCTGGCAGCTTATCTAAAAAATAGCGTCCCCGCAGCAAATCAATACGTCGTGCCAAATCGTGCTCATCCAAAACAAAATGCAGCTTACTCTCTAAAATGCTCCTTACTATACCCTGCACACGTTCTTCGGCCAAGGTTCCGGCCTCGTATTCGATAATAATATCCGCCACATTAATAAGCTTATCACTAACCAGCAGCACGCCCCAGGCGCAATAAACGCGCAACCACTCCTCCTCATTTTGAGGCACAAAGCGAGCTACCCGGCATTTATACATATCATTATCCGGAAAATACTTCTCCTTTACCTTGTAGGTAACCTTATATTCCTTTAACTCCTTCTTCACCAAGCCCAAAAGCTGGGCCTGATGCTTCACATCCACACCATGCAGGCATAGTCTTGCTTTCATGGCACATCATCCCTCACAGATAATAACTCACCCTCTCTTGCCGTAGCAGCGCTGCCAACAAAAGAGGGTGGCCTTTTTATTTTACTTTTACCTCGGCAGGCAGCGGCTTGTCCGCCAGTCCCGCCAAAATATTATCCACTGTTAACAGCGCCATCGCATCGCGTGTTTCCGTAGTAGCGCTCGCCATGTGCGGCGTTACCGTCACATTGGGCAGGCTCAGCAGCCTGTGCTCACCCGGCAGCGGCTCGGGGTCGGTCACATCCATGGCCGCATACGCCACCTTGCCACTCTCCAAAGCATCACACAAGGCCTCGGTATCCACCACAGCGCCGCGGCTGATATTAATAATACGCACGCCCTGCTTCATCTTCGCAATAGTCTCGGCGTTGATTAAATGCTTGGTCGAAGGATTCAGCGTTACAGCGAGCAAAATAAAATCTGCGCTAGCCAAAAGCTCATCCTGGCTTACATATTTTACGCCCAGCTTAGCATCATCGCTGCGCTGATGGCGATTATGATAAACAACCTGCATGGAGCTGGCCTGCGCACGCTTGGCAATCGCGCTGCCAATATCGCCCATACCAATAATGCCCAGTGTTTTGCCCGCCAAATCGGTGGTCAGGCCAAAGGGCTTGCGCTCGCCCCAGGCACCGCTCTTCACATGCGCATGTGCCTTCACAATTTGGCGCGCACTGTCGATAATCAGGCCATAGGCCAAATCGGCCACCGCGTCCACCAAAACGCCCGGCGTATTGCCCACAGGAATGCCACGTGCTGCGCAGGCAGCGATATCGATATTATCGTAGCCCACACTGGCTTGAGCGATAACCTTCAGCTTCGGTGCCTTCGCTAACAGCTTTTCATCAATGCGAATATTGCCCGTGGAAAACAGTGCCTCCGCCTCGGCCAGCCACGCATCAAACTGCTCCTTGGGCATGCGTCCGCCCTGCTGCCAGCCCAGCAAATGCACTTCACTATTCAATTTATCATAAGCACATTGGCGCATTTTGCCGCTGGCCATGACAACGCAATTTTTCAAATCCATAATAACTCTCCTTTGCTACTCCTAGGAGCCCTGACGAAGCAGATGTTGCTTTATAATGCACCTTATTTTTTCGGTAAAATCTCCAGCCAATAATTGTCCGGATCGATAATAAAGTAAATGCCCATCGCGGGATTTTCGTAGCAAATGCAGCCCATTTCCTTATGCTTAGCATGCGCAGCCTCATAATCATCCACAACAAAGGCCAAATGGAATTCATTTTCGCCCAAATTATAAGGCTCCTTGCGATCGCGCAGCCAGGTTAGCTCCAGCTGATGCGGAGTTTTGCCATCGGTTAAATAAACCAAAATAAAGCTGCCATCCGCAGCCACCTTGCGGCGTGCTTCCTTTAAGCCCAAAGCCTCTTCATAAAACTTCAAGCTTTTATCCAAATCAAGAACGTTAAAATTATTGTGTGCAAAAGTAAATTCCATTTTTTCACCTCATAAATATAATAAAATTAAAAAAATACCTGTTGAATTAACAGCATGGCCAGCGCAATACCAGCGCAAATTTTGCCAAGCACTGCTAAAAAACGCATTTTAGCAGCCTCCCACGCCAAATGAGCTGCATTCCTTTGCAGCCCTGTGCGGGCCAGCTCATATAAAAAGGCTGTAGCACCGGCGCCCAAAACACCGCCAAGAATGGAACCCAAAATAGGAAAAACGGTGGTGCCTGCCAAGGTTCCCCCAAAGCCACCCAAGCCAATTAAAAACACGGCGAACCAAGAAACCTTTTCTTTTTTGATGCCAAAAAGCGATACACAAAACTCCCACGCCTCGCCCAAAAGATAAACCAAAACCATGGCCGAAAGCAGGCGCCCATTAAAATACATATTCTCATCAAAAAAGGCCATACCAAAGCCTGTCAGCAGCAGGATGCTGTTACCTGGCAAATCAAACATAGTCAGCAAGGGACAAATAATGGCCAATAAGCCCACAATTGTTCTTTCAACTAAAAATTCCATCTTATCCCTCCCAATAATTACTAGAGCTATTATACCACAACTCAGTAAACACTTGTCTAAATTTATGTCACGAGATTTCGAAAAAAATGTAAAATCATTGTTTATTGCACAGGAAAATGCTACAATAAATAAGGAAATCAATCTATGGAAGGAGGCATCATCATGAATGAAGCTTTGTTAACCCTTAAGCCCTGGCTCCCCGCTCTTGGTGCCTTCTGCTTTTTCACCTTTTTGCGTTACGTATATAAGCATTTTTTACTGCGTCTCTTGCGTCGCCTCACCAATGTAATTTCCTTTAAAAATGGTGAGGATTTAATTGCCGCCTTTGAGCATCCTATCAACGCCTTTTTATATGTGGCGGCCTTTTATGCGGCCTTGAATGCAGCACCGCTCGACACCAACTATTGGACATCCTTTTTAGACAGAGTTATGCGGAGCACCATCGTGCTATGCTTCTTTTGGGGCTGCTACAATGTGAGCGACACCACGCATGGCATCATGCTTGATGTTTTAGAAAAAGCCGGCATTCGTCCGGAGGATTCCTTATCCAATATTTGCTCCACCGTGCTGCGCCTTATTATTGTTATCCTGTGCTTTGTAACTATAGCGCGTGAATGGGATTACGATATCAGTGGCTTTATTGCGTCCTTGAGTATTGGCTCCGTGGCCGTGGCCTTCGCAGCTAAGGATGCGCTGGCCAACGTGTTTGGCAGCTTGATTATCGTGCTGGACAAGCCCTTTAAGATTGGCGATTGGATTTTGGCTAATGGCGTGGAGGGCGTGGTCGAAAAAATTTCCTTCCGCAGCACCTGTATCCGCACCTTCCCCCAAGAGCTGGTTTATGTGCCTAACTCGCTTTTAAGCAATACGCCCATCACCAATTTTACGCTGCGCGAAAAGCGCCGCATTGACTTCACCCTGGGGCTTACCTATAGCAGCACAGCAGCGCAGTTAGAGGAGCTTATTGCCAAGCTTAAGGAGTATTTGGGCAGCAACGAGCGCTTGTATCACGACGATATTCGTGTGCATTTTGTTAATTATAACGACAGCAGCCTTGATGTGCGCATCACCTGCTATGCCCGCACCGGCAATCAGCGGGAGTATCTTGATGTTTTGCAGGAGATTAATTTGCGCATTATGGGAATTTTGGAGGAGGTTGGCGTGAGCTGCGCCTTCCCATCTACAAGTGTGTACTTTGAGAATGCTCTTTCTACAGACATGCAACAAAAGCAAGCGACACAAGCCAAGGAGTAATTGGTGCCAGCTTGCGGATGAACCACAAAGGAGGTTCAACTTATGGAAAACTACAACGTCATTATCATCGGCGGAGGCCCCGCCGGCGTTTCCGCCGCCTTATATTTGGCACGCGCCAATTTTAAGGTTGCCATTGTGGAAAACGGCCCCGGCGCGCTGGCCCGCGCCCACAAAATTGATAATTTTTATGGGATAGCTGCCAGCGGCAGCAAGCTTTACGCCGCAGGCCTAGCGCAAGCCAAAGCCTTGGGCGTGGATATTATCACAGACGAAGTGCTGGCAGTGGAGTATTACGACAGCTTCGTGCTCACGCTCAAGGGCAGCGCTGAGCCCTTGCCAGCGCCTGCGCTGATTTTGGCCACTGGCACCAAAAATATTACCCTCAACCTGCCGGGACTGGTGGAGCTGGAGGGCAAGGGCATTAGCTACTGCGCAGTCTGCGATGGCTTTTTCTTTCGCAAGAAAAAGCTGGCAGTGCTGGGGCACGGGCCCTTCGCTTTGCACGAGGCGAACTACCTGCGGCACATCGCCGCGGAGGTTA
>USBV01000113.1 GCA_900553055.1 uncultured Phascolarctobacterium sp. | reverse complement strand
TGTTGCCGTATCGCGTCGACTTGTATATAATACCACAGCCAGTTTTTAATGTCAACACCTTTTTGCAAGTTTTTTTGAGTTTTTTACTGCTTTTTTCCAAGCTGTGCAAAAGCATCCTGTAAACACAAAAAGAGGCTTGCATCGGTTTACACCAATGCAAGCCACAGTTATGCTTATAGAACTATATATAGCCTCTACTGAGCTCCTTAGTAAAGCTTAGCGCCAGCCGGGATATGCGGATCTACCTGCAGCAGGTGCAGCTTCTCTGCGCCCTCTTCGCTATGAATAGCGCTCAGCAGCATGCCACAGGACTCAATGCCCATCATCTTGCGCGGAGGCAGGTTCACAATAGCAATCAAGGTCTTGCCCAGCAGCTCTTCAGGCTCATAGAAGGCATGGATACCGCTCAAAATAGTGCGGTCAGTGCCAGTGCCATCATCCAGAGTGAATTGCAGCAGCTTCTTGCTCTTGGGAACAGCAGCACAATCCTTAACCTTTACAGCGCGGAAGTCGGACTTGCTAAAGGTTTCAAAATCAACGAAATCAGCAAACAAGGGCTCAATTTCTACCTTGGAGAAATCAATAACCGCGGGTGCAGTCTCCACAGCCTCGCTAGCTGCAGCAGGAGCCACTTCGGCTCTAATTTGCTCGGGCAGCTCAACAGGGCGCGCTTCACCCTTCATGGGCTTCATGGTCGGGAAAAACAGTACATCGCGAATAGTGGAGCTATCGGTCAGGAACATAACCAAACGGTCGATGCCAATGCCCAAGCCTCCTGTGGGAGGCAGGCCATATTCCAAAGCATTAACAAAATCTTCGTCCATCATATTAGCTTCTTCATCGCCATTAGCACGTTCTTCTACCTGCTTCAGGAAGCGTTCACGTTGGTCAATGGGGTCGTTCAGCTCGGTAAAACCGTTGCAGATTTCGCGGCCATAAATATAAGCCTCGAAGCGGTCGGTAATTTCCGGATTTTCAGGATTGCTCTTAGCCAGGGGAGAAATCTCCTTCGGATGACCGGTAATAAAGGTAGGTTGAATCAGCTTATCTTCAACATATTCCTCGAAGCAAGCGTTAATAATTTTGCCAATGCCAAAGGAAGGCTCAACAGGAACATTCAGCTCCTTAGCCATAGCACGAGCTTCCTCCAAATCGGTTACATTGGTAAAGTCCTTGCCGGAGTATTCCTTAACAGCGTCAATCATACTAATACGCTTCCATGGAGAAGCAAGCTCGATTTCTACGCCTTCATAAGTGATTTTAGTGGTACCCAAAACCTTCATAGCAGTTTTAACTACTACTTCTTCAGTCAAATCCATCATATCGCGATAATCAGCAAAGGCTTGATAAATCTCGACACTGGTGAATTCAGGGTTATGTCTGTTATCGATGCCTTCATTGCGGAACACGCGTCCCAGCTCATAAACGCGGTCCATGCCACCAACAATCAAACGCTTCAAATAAAGCTCTGGAGCGATACGCATATAAACCTGCATATCCAGAGCGTTATGATAGCTGATGAAGGGGCGAGCAGCAGCGCCGCCGGCAATAGTGTTCAGAATCGGAGTTTCAACCTCCAAAAAGTCGTGGCTATCCAAAACCTCGCGTACGCTTCTAATGATTTGGCTGCGCTTTACAAAGGTATCGCGCACTTCGGGATTAACAATCAAATCCACATAGCGTTGACGATAGCGAGTTTCAATATCCTTCAGGCCATGCCATTTTTCGGGCAGGGGACGCAGGGATTTAGACAGCATTTCCATCTTCACAACCTTGATGGATACTTCGCCCATATGGGTGCGGAAGGGAATACCGGTAACGCCAATGGTATCACCGATGTCCATCATTTTTACCAAGGAATAATCTTCCTCGCCCAGCACATCCTTGCGCACATACAGCTGCATGCGACCGGTTTTATCCTGCATATCCATAAAGCAGGTCTTGCCATGGCCACGAATAGCCATTACACGACCAGCCATTTTTACCTCTGCTTCTGCCTCAGCGAGAGTTTCAAATTGCTCCTTTACATCGGCGCTGCGATGAGTCCACTCAAATCTGCGGCCGAAGGGACGCCAGCCATGCTCTTCGATTTTATGCATTTTATCAATGCGGTTTTGCATTTGCTCGTTGATTTCAACCTCAGTAAGAGCCTTTTCTTCAACTTGTTGCTTGTTTTCTGCCATGCTTTAGCTCCTTTATTATTTAACTTCCAAAATTTTGTAGGACAACTCGCCTGCAGGAGTAACGGCAATCACGACATCACCAATCTTTTTGCCAATAACAGCCTTGCCTACAGGAGATTCATTAGAAATCTTGTTTTCGAAGGGATCAGCTTCAGTGGTACCAACCAAGGTATAGCTTTCTTCCTCTTCGGTTTCCATATCCTTCAGTACTACAGTGCAGCCCAGAGAAACCTTGCCTTCCTTAGAGGAAGCGGAGGTATCGATGATAACTGCAGTTTTAATCATCTGCTCCAATTCCACAATGCGGCTTTCATTTTTGCCCTGATCTTCCTTTGCTTGGTCATACTCGGAGTTTTCGCTTAAGTCACCCTGAGCTCTTGCTTCTTTAATTCGCTCTAAGATTTCTTCACGAATAGCACCTTTACGTTGCGCTAATTCTTCTTCTAATTTTTGAAGGCCTTCAGCGGTGATTTGAGTTTCTTTAATTGCCATTTTCCTGCTCCTTTATCATAAATTATTTGAATATATTTAACCTGTGCCATCATTATAAGCTGTGCCAGATTTATTTGTCAATATTAAAAGCCGTGGATAGCCAGTGCCATTTGTGCATTATGACGAACTTCCTCAATATGCTCGTTAGATACGGCACGTTCAAAATTGCGGAAGCCGGACATGCGGAAATGATGCTTATCTGCCAGCTGGGAAATTAAATTAATTTTATTGATATCCAAATTGCGTCCCAAAGAGAAGTTTTCGTAGCGTCCATCCAAGGCCAAAATCATGGTCTCACTCATGCAAGCATAAGAAGTGCGCGGCGGGAAGCCAAAATTGAAATGGAAGTCAACATTACCGGGAACGTGAATGATACCGCCCTCAATAACCAGCACGTCGTTGCGCTTTAAGGATACCTCTCGCGATACATTACGCGGGCGCGCAACATCGCACACAACGCAGCCAGGCTTTAGGTCCTCAGGCTCAATCAAAAAGTCCAAAGCACTAGTAACGGTAATGACGATATCTGCTTCCTTTAGGGAAGCATGAATATCCTGGCTTACAGCCACCTCACAGTGATTTTGCTCAATTAGCTCCTGGGCCAGCTCTTCCAACGGTTCCATGTGACGTGCTACCAAGGTAATATGCTTAACCTCTTTGGATAAGAGCCGCACGCTCGCAGCACCAATGGAGCCCGTTGCACCAACAACCACAGCACGGCACTCACGCAAATCCTTACCCATCATGCGGGCAGCCTCCTTAGTGCCTTGAATAGCGGTGGCTACAGTATAGCTATTGCCACTGGTAACAGCGATATCCAAATTTTTAGCAACAGTAATGCCGGCATCACCTACGATGGAAGTAAAAGCACCCAAGCCTACAATTTTTGCGCCCAGCTCCTGCGCTATTTTACCGGATTCAATAATGCGGTCCATAACAAATTCCTCCGGCAGCTGCACCATTTGCTTAGCAGTTAACGGACAACCGATAAACCAGCCCTCGGCCTCGGCGTAAGGACTTTTAACGCCCGTAATATGCGAAACCTTAAAGGGCTTTTTCATTTTCAGGCAGGCCTCAATTATGGGGTCTGGGATATACTTCATAACGGGGGACAAATGCTCCATGTCCTCTAAGGTTAGAGGATGAAAAATAAAAGCAAACTTTTCCATGATTAATACTACTCCTTCGCAGCCAAGTACTCCACAGAAGATTTAATATGATAATGCTCAATAAGCTTTAAATACTCCGCGGCAGATAAAGGCCCCTTCCCATTTTGTAAGGCCACCAACAATGCTTCCATAACATTGGTACCAAAGCTACGCCCCTTGATGCAGGGGGTGGTTGTAACTAAAATTTTAACACCGGCCTTTTTCAGCATTTCTCTGTCGGCTGCTGTCACCGTATTGGTAATAATTATTTTACCAGGCAGGCTATCCGGCATAAACTTTTTAATATAATGAAAATCGCCTGCTATAATATCGCTCTCACGGAAATATTCCGGATAGCGCAATACTCTTTTTTCCTGCTCCTTGCCCATGGGATAAAACCAGCTCACGGGCAGCTTGGTCACAACAGGAGCCAAAAGCTTCGCCCACCAAGCCAAAGCCTTAAGGGAATAAAGTGGCCTGTTAATATTAAGGCCAAAAAGCAAATCGCCAAAGGTTACCTGTGCGCCAGCATCCATAAATGCCTCCGCCATACCAAAGCGGTCCACGGCGCATACTAGCAGCACCTTGCTCCCTTTTATCGGCAGCTGGTGGCTGGTAGCCAAATCGTGGATAACCTTGCGCTCCAAGGAGTTTTTGAGCCCACTGCCATCCAAAACAGGCGTGTGCTTTACATTGGCGATTAAGCGAGCGGATTCGCGGAAGGTGTAGCGCTCCTTGCCGGCATAAACATAAAGGTCCGTGCCACCAAGTCCCATCGCATCAACCCTGCCGTCCCACTGCTCCATCAGCTCGCGTGCTTTATTAAAATCGCCATCAGTACCACGGCGTTCGATATGCACTTTTTGTCCAGCAAGCTCCAGCACTGCACTGGCATCCCGTTTGGAGGAGCCAAGGCTAATGCTGATAATATGCTTGGCTTGCTTACTTTCTTCCATAATCCAAACTCCCTACATGTATCTTTAACAAAATATTATTGTAACATATTTATCTTTTTTCTTCAATGGGAGCTGTAAAATGTTTTTCTTGCTCATAATAATTACGAGCACAGTGACGATACTCAGCTAGCAATTCTAAGAACTGCTTTTGCGTATCCACCTTATGAAAGCGGCCACGGAATTCTGCCGCATGGGGCAGGCCCTTAAGATAAGCCGAAATATGGCGGCGCATTTCCTTCACAGAGATGGTCTCGCCCTTATAATCAATAAGCATTTGTAAATGCTCCGCTGCCAAGTCCAGCCTTGCATCCACAGAAAGTGCTGCCGGCACT
>USBV01000112.1 GCA_900553055.1 uncultured Phascolarctobacterium sp. | reverse complement strand
AAATTCGTAATAAGTAATCATCATGTTCGCGGTGACTTTCTTAACGCAAATTTCGTGGGGTACAATAAGGCCCCTGCGGGGTACTATTTGTCTCGCAGAACAATTCACTGTTTCGAACCCTTGGGACCATTGTACCAACCACTCATTTGCTAAAAGTCACAAGCTCACCTGCTGCTTACTTATTACTCAATTTCATGATTACTACTACCTGCGCACAGCAGAATTTACGCAGGTAACTGCCACATTTTGGATAACACTCATTTAACAGTCTCTAAAGACAGCATGCTAATGTAAAATCCCACACCGCGAAGCGGCCATATGGTAAAGCATTTTCGATAAATCCTTTTGTGCGAGCAAAAGGATTTTGCTTTCCCACACTTTCTAGAAAGTATGCACTTTCTTGCTACTCCTTTGGTGCCAAAGAAGTAGAATCACTCAAACACTGCTTTAATACTATCATAATGTAGAAAAATCCCCTGCGCCGCTAATTCTTTAATCTCCTCTAAAGTAGCCAGCTTCCACTCCAGCACCTCTTGCTCCTGCACCTTCACATCACTAAGCTTGAAGTTCAACGTAAAGCGATAACAATCCACAAAATAATTATCCCCCTCTCCCGGATTCTCCCTGTGATAGGTAACCAAGGGCTCTCCAGGCAGCGCAGACACATCCAGTCCTGTTTCCTCCAGCACCTCGCGATTCACCGCCTCGCGCGAGCTTTCGCCAGCCATGCAAGCACCGCCCGGCACCTCCCACCAGCCAGCAGCCCACGCCTTAGTGATCACACGGCGCGTAATCAAAAAGCGTCCGTCGGTGTGCTGCACCACACCCAGCACCGTCAAGTGATATTCACCATCCTTCAGGCACCAATCGTTGCGCTTCATGGTGCGCCCCGTCAGCTGTTTGTTACTATCATATATATCCCAAAGCTCCATGATAATTTCGTAACCTCCAAAACATATCTATTTCAGCAAAAGTCGCTAAATTCTTAGCCTACTTGGATTCATGCTGCTCATCCGTTTCATCCGCAGCATCATCCTCCTGCACCTCATAAAACCTATCCATATACCAAAAGATAAGCTTTAGTCCCAGCGTCAGCGCCACAAAAATACTGCCGCTATCATAATCAATATAGCCCAAGCGCAGGCTGTTTAATCCCACAATAAAAATCATATTCAGCCATAAAAAGCCATAGAAGGCCAATATAACCTGCACATACCAGGGCGGCTTAATCCGTCGGTTGTAATTCTTATCAGGCAGCATATTTCCACCTCCAGCTTCATAGCTCTTATATTATAACAAAAACAGACATACTACGCAAATCGCCATAATACGCCTAACAAGCAGCTAGCAAAGCAAAACAAAGGGTGATAGCCCCTTTATAAGGAACCATCACCCTAAAATTTTTCTGTAAAATTATTTTAACATGCCTTCGATGATAGCCGGAGCCTCTGCCAAAGCAGCGTCAACCTTGCTAACATCCTTCGCACCAGCCTGAGCCATGTCGGGACGACCGCCGCCGCCACCGCCGCACAGCTTAGCCACAGCGTCCTTAGTAGCCATGGTCAAAATGCTTACCTTTTCGCCCATCACAGCTGCCAGCACTACTACGCCGCCAACCTTGTCGCGCATTTGGTCGCCCAAATTACGCAGTGCGTCAACGCTATCAGCCTGTACCTTTTGTACCAGCACGGGCACGCCCTTGATTTCCTTCACTTGGTCAGCTACGCTGGAAACCTGAGCCTTCGCAATCTCTTGAGTAAGCTCGTCAGCCTTCTTTTGCACAGCCTTCAGCTCACAATGCAGAGCCTCCAAGCGGTCGGGAATATCGCAGCAACGGCATTTCAAGGAAGCAGCCAAATCCTTCATCATTGCTTCCATATGGTTGATGTGCTCCACAGCGCCATGACCAGTTACAGCCTCAATACGGCGCACGCCTGCACCGCTGGAGCCCTCGCTCACGATCTTGAACATGCCGATTTGCGCAGTGTTGCTTACATGGCTGCCACCGCAGAACTCCATGGAGAAGCCGGGAACGGTAACCACGCGCACAATCTTGCCATATTTTTCGCCGAAGAGCGCCATCGCACCCTTCTTCTTAGCTTCCTCAATGGGCAGCTCTTCAATTTCTACGCCCTTGCTAGCGAGAATTTGTTCATTTACAATGCTTTCAACCTCGGCCAGCTCTGCCTCAGTAACCTGGGAGAAATGGGAGAAGTCAAAGCGCAGTCTATCGGGACCAACATAGCTACCTGCTTGGTTAACATGGCTGCCTAAAACCTGCTTCAAAGCAGCGTGCAGCAAGTGGGTAGCGGTGTGATTGCGGGCAATATCCAGCTTGCGAGCCTTGTCCACAGCAAAGGTAACTGCATCGCCTACGTTAATAACGCCTTCAGTTACCTCGCCTACCATAATGATAGCGCCGTCGGGCAGCTTCTTGGTGGTAGTAACATTGATTACGCCGGTAGGACCAGTTATGGTACCCAAATCGCCCAATTGGCCGCCGCCCTCAGCGTGGAAAGCGGTTACATCACAGATAACAGCCACCTCAGTGCCATCGCCTGCGCTTTCCACGGGCTGTGCATCATGAGCAGGATACAGCTTCACAATGGTAGCAGAGGTTGCAGTCTCATCCACCTTCAGCGCACCAACCTCAATGCCGGTGGTGTTATATACAACAGGACGACCTTCCTTGTCGTTGCGAGCATCACGAGCCATTTGACGTTGTACTTCCAGAGCAGCATCAAAGCCAGCCTTGTCCATGGTCAGGCCCTGCTCCTCGAGAATTTCTGCAGTCAGCTCCCAGGGGAAGCCAAAGGTATCGTTCAGCTTGAAGGCAGTAGCGCCATCCAGCTCGGTCTTGCCTGCAGCCTTCAGCTTGGCAATCTCCTCGTTCAAGAGCTCGCTGCCCTGCTTTAAGGTGCGCAGGAAGCTGGTTTCTTCCATATCGATAACCTTTTGGATATAATCGCGTTTTTCGGCCAAATTGGTATAAACATGACCAAACATGCTGATAACGATATCAACAGCGCCAGCCAGGAATTTTTCGCTGATGCCAATCAAACGACCGTGACGCACAGCGCGGCGCAGAATGCGGCGCAGTACATAACCACGACCCTCGTTGGAGGGCAGAATGCCATCGCCAATCATAAAGGTCATGCTGCGAGCGTGGTCGGCAATAACCTTTAAGGAAACATCGGTATCCTTGTCCTTGCCATATTCCACACCTGCAACCTTGCAGGCATATTCAATAATGGGGAACATTAAGTCGGTTTCAAAGTTGGAGGGCTTGCCTTGGATAACACTGGCCAAACGCTCCAAGCCTGCGCCGGTATCGATGTTCTTGCTCTTCAGCGGCGGATAGGTGCCGTCGGGCATTTGGTTAAACTGGGTAAATACCAGGTTCCACAGCTCTAAGAAGCGGTCGCAATCACAGCCTGGGCCGCAGGTGGGCTTGCCGCAGCCGCGCTCGGGACCAAGGTCAATGTGGATTTCGGAGTCCGGGCCGCAGGGACCGCTGCCGATTTCCCACCAGTTATCCTCCAAGCGCACAATGCGTTCATCAGGAACGCCCACCTCACGCCACAGAGCATAGGCTTCGTCATCCTCGGTATGGATGGTAATCCACAGCTTATCAGCGGGCAGCTCCAATTCTTTAGTCAAAAATTCCCAGCTCCAGGGAATAATTTCCTTTTTAAAGTAGTCACCAAAGGAGAAATTGCCCAGCATTTCAAAATAGGTATGGTGGCGGGCAGTGTGACCTACATTCTCAATATCACCGGTACGCACGCACTTTTGGCAGGTGGTGATACGGGGAGAGGGCGGCTTCATTTTGCCAGTAAAGAACGGTTTAAATGGTGCCATGCCAGCACCAATAATCAACAAGGTAGGGTCATCCTGAGGAATCAGGGATGCACTGGGCAGCATCAAATGGCCACGATCCTGGAAAAATTTTAGGAACTTTTCGCGGATCTCATTACCAGTCATGTATTTCATAATTTTTCGCTCCTTCATCAAACTCGCCAGTCTAGCTTTTACCCACAAACAAGTGTAAAAATAGACTTATGCATGGTAAAAATTATATAATTTTTGCTCACTAAAGTCAATACGCAAATAAACCTACTCCAGCCCACTTAGCTTGATGAACAGGACCGCTTTTCAGATAATTCGAGGCTTTTTTACGCAAAAAGCTTGCTAAATAGTTACAGAACTAGCAAAATAGTGTATAATATATTGCAGATAACTCCCAAATAAGCGAGGGAAATATAATGAACGCAAGTGATATTAAAGTTAATAATCAAGCCACGGCCAGCAGTGCTGATAAAATTTTACAGGCAGCCACCATGCTTTTTGCTCAGGATAATTTTAGTGCTGTTTCGATCAAACAAATTGCTGCAGCCAGTGGCGTTAATAGTGCTCTCATTTCTTATTATTTTGGCGGCAAGAAAAACCTCTACCAGGAAGTGCTTTATACGGAAGCAGATAAATTCTTAAAGCTGCAGGAAAAGGTGCGCGCTCGCATGGAGTCGCCCTTAAAGCGTTTGCGTAGCTATGTGGATACGATTGCAGAAATGCAAATTGAGCATCCTTATAATATGCATTTGATTTATCGTGAGCTTTTGAGCCCCCAGCCCATGTTCGAGAATTATGTAAAGAATCGCCTCTATAGAATTCACCAATTTATGTCCGAGCTGGTGAACGAAGCTATCGAGTGTGGTGAGATTATCACTGCCATCAAGCCCACCCATGTGGCCTTTACCTTGGAGGGCATCATTATGTTTTTCTTCCTTACCCAAGGACAAATCCGCCAAATTGGCAAATTTGACCAGCGCTCCGAAACAGCATACTTGATGGAAGCACTTGATTCATATCTAGCATCGTTGAGTAAATAAGAGAATTCCTCCACCGCAAGCGCTCCCCCTCCCTTTTAAAAGGGAGGCTCTTTAGCAAAAAACCTCCTATTGTACACCCTTCAATGTACTTTAGGAGGTTTTGTTTTTTCTGAATAAAAGCATATCATTCGTTCGCGTGATTTTCTTAACGCAAATTTCGTGGGGTTCAATTGGCCTCTGCGGGGTACTATTTGTCTCGCAGAACAATAAAGGTTTTCGAACCCTTGAGGCCATTGTACCAAGCCACTCATTTGCTAAAAATCACAGCTC
>USBV01000111.1 GCA_900553055.1 uncultured Phascolarctobacterium sp. | reverse complement strand
CAGGTTTATTATTAACGGTTTATGTAGTAAGGA
This sequence comes from uncultured Phascolarctobacterium sp., assembly GCA_900553055.1. Lineage (GTDB taxonomy): Bacteria > Bacillota > Negativicutes > Acidaminococcales > Acidaminococcaceae > Phascolarctobacterium_A. The sequence goes on along the minus strand of USBV01000111.1, from coordinate 5,199 downwards.
TAAAAAAAATTGCTCTCATTCATGCTCTCATACTCTCACAATGTTTTGAAGTATATTTCCACATAAATTACTTGTTTTCAGCCACATACCATTTTCTTATAGATCGTTTCGACTTGATATAAAGTAGGGTGTTTTAGGCTTTTTCCTTAAGCCTTTGCGTCGTTTCTTCCCCTCCGTGGTTACCGGTACAGTAGTTTTATCCATCGGTCTATCCCTGATCGCTGTAGGCATCAATTCCTTCGGCGGCGGCTTCAAAACCAAGGACTTTGGCTCCATGGAAAACCTGGGTCTGGGCCTCTTCGTTTTAATCGTCATCCTGTGCTTCAAGCATGGCACCAAGGGCTTCTTCAGCTCCAGCTCCATTTTGTTTGGCATCATCGCCGGCTATATTGCAGCCTTCATCATGGGTATGGTGCTGCCCACCACTGGCGTTACCGCCAAGGGCGTAACCTTCACCAAATCCTGGGTGCTGAACTGGGATAAGGTGGCCAATGCAGGCTGGTTCGCCGTGCCCGAATTCATGCCCGTGGATATTATTTTTGATATGCGTGCCATTATCCCCGTGTGCATCATGTTCATCGTTACCGCGGTGGAGACCGTGGGCGATATTTCCGGCGTTATGGAGGGCGGCATGAACCGTGAGCCCTCTGATAAGGAGCTGTCCGGCGGCGTCATCTGCGATGGCCTCGGCTCTACCTTTGCCGCACTGTTCGGCGTGCTGCCCAACACCTCCTTCAGCCAGAACGTAGGCCTCGTGGCAATGACCAAGGTTGTCAATCGCTTTGCCCTGGCCACCGGAGCAGTCTTCCTCATCCTGTGCGGCCTCATTCCTAAGCTGGGCGCACTCGTTTCCATCATGCCTCAATCAGTGCTGGGCGGCGCAGCTGTAATGATGTTCTCCAGCATCGTTGTTAGTGGTATTCAGCTCATCACGAAAGAAAAATTAACGCCGCGCAATCTGACCATCGTGGCAGTTGCTCTCGGCGTTGGTTATGGCATGGGCGCTAACCCCGGTATTTTGGCTCACGCACCTGCAGCTGTTAAGTTGATTTTTGGTGGCTCCGGTATCGTGCCCGCAGCTCTTGTAGCGATTATTTTGAATATCGTGCTGCCGCAAGATTAAGGCACTGCCTTAAATCGCGCACAGTATCAATATCAAACAGCTCATACTTATCCTGAACCTGTACCAAGCGTACGCGTTCAGGATATTTTTTTGCTAAAATGCCGCCACCCTTGTCCTGGGGCAGGCTGCGCAGCTCCTCCGCTAAATCGGCAGGAAAAATCATGGGATTGCCAGGGGATTGACCATAGGCCAGCCTTTGAATGGCATAGGGAGTCTTCACAAAGCTAGCACACAGCTGCTGGACGCTTTGCCAGCGCAAAAAGGGCTGGTCGCTGGTGCAAAAGGCATAGCCCAAAAGCTCCGGCGACTCGCAATAGGCCATCCCCAGCCGCACAGTGTCGTTCAAATAGGGCTTGTCGTGCAGCAGGTAGGGGATGTGCTGCTCCAGGCACAGGCGCGCAATTTTTTCGTAGCGCGTAACAACCACGCGTTGAGCAAAAATATCCTGCGTAGCGCTCAAAACATATTGGATGAGGGGCTGACCATGAAAGTCCTGCAGCAGCTTGTTGCTGCCAAAGCGAGCACTGTGGCCCGAGGCCATAATAATGCAGCCCATGGGAAATAATGTAGTCATGATTTTATCCTTCGTCATCAAAATAATGCAAAACAGCTTGATCTATCTGATTAATTCTACACTAAAATACAATTTCCTTTTAAAACCCTGCAAGTTATGGTAAAATATAATAGAATTATTATGAGTAAAATGCATATGGAGGGCTTTTTATGCTTACTATCCGTGAGATTAAAAAGGCTGCTACCTTGGAAGAGGCTTGGCAGCTGAACCAAAAGCGTCCCAATAGAGTAGTGGGCGGCATGCTGTGGATGCGCCTGTCCAAGGGCAACGTAGCTACTCTGATTGATTTGAGCGCCTTGGGCTTGGATAAAATTGAGGAGAATGACGCCGAATTTAGCATTGGTGCCATGGTTACCCTGCGCCAGCTGGAGCTCCATGCAGGCATTGCAGCCTATACTAACGGCGCCATGAAGGAAGCACTGCGCCATATTGTAGGCGTGCAGTTCCGCAATTTGGCTACTGTGGGCGGTAGTGTGTTCGGTCGCTTCGGCTTTAGTGATGTGTTAACGATTTTGCTGGCCTTGGATGCCAAGGTTGAATTATATAAGGGCGGCATCATTCCTATGAGCGAATTTGCGAAGATGCCCTATGACCGCGATATTTTGGTGCGCGTAATCATTCCCAAGCAAGATATTTCCTGCAGCTATGCTTCTGTGCGTATTGCTAAGACGGACTTCCCCGTGCTGACCTGTGCTGCAGCTAAAACCAGTGCTGGCGTGCACATTGCTGTGGGAGCAAGACCGGCCAAGGCTGCACTTGTTTTAGACGAGCAGGGGATTTTGAGCGCTGGCATTACTGAGGAAAGCGTGAAGGCCTTCGTTGCATACGCTGCCAGCCTGCTGCCTACAGACAGCAATCCTCGCGGCAGCGCCGCCTACCGTACTCACCTGATTAAGGTGCTGGCCGAGCGTACTATTTTAGCATTGGGAGGTAACGCCTGATGGAAGTAACATTGACATTAAACGGTAAAAGAATTACCCGCAGCGTGGATGCGGATATGGCTTTATTAGATTTTGTGCGTAACGAGGGCTGCTACAGCGTAAAGCGTGGCTGCGACACCTCCAACTGCGGCCTGTGCACCGTGTTTCTCGATGATAAGCCCGTGCTGAGCTGCTCCGTTTTGGTAGCTCGCGCTGACGGCCACAGGGTAACCACCATGGAGGGCCTGCAAAAGGAGGCCGCTGAATTTGGTGCCTTTATTGCGGACCAGGGCGCCGAGCAATGCGGCTTTTGCAACCCCGGTATGATTATGAACGCGCTGGCACTGTTTAGGGAAAACCCCGAGCCCAGCGAGGACGAAATCAAGGAATATCTGGCAGGCAATCTGTGCCGTTGCTCCGGCTACGAGGGCCAGCTGCGCGGTATTCAAAGCTTTATCGCTTGGAAAAAGGCTCAGAAGGGGGAGGTGTAACACATGAAAATTGTTAATCAACCTCTGCGCAAAAAGGACGCTATGCAGCTGGTAACCGGCCAACCCGTTTATACCGATGATTTGGCTCCCAAGGACTGCCTTATCGTCAAGGTTTTGCGTTCTCCCCATGCCAACGCCATCATCGAAAGCATTAACACCGCTATTGCGGCCAAGGTGCCCGATGTGGAGGCCATTTTTACCTATGAGGACGTGGACCAAGACGCTAGGCGCTGCACCTATGCCGGTCAAACCTATCCCGAGCCCAGCCCCTACGACCGCCTGCTTTTGGACCGCCATGTGCGCTTTGTGGGCGACATTGTGGCCATTGTAGCCGGCAAAACCGAAAAGGCTGTGGATAAGGCGCTGTCCTTAATCAAGGTTAAATATAATGTTTTAGAAGCAGTGCTCGATTTTCACAAGGCACTGGATAATCCCGTTTTGGTGCATCCTGAGGACACCTGGGAATCACTAAGCCCCGTTGGCGCCGATAACAAGCGCAATCTGTGTTCCTCCGAGACTATTAGCGATGGCGATGTGAACGGTGTTTTGGCGGACTGCGATATCATCATCGACCGCAAATATCGGGTGAAGGCTGTGCAGCAGGACATGATGGAGCCCTTCTGTACCTATTGCACCATTGATACCTACGGACGCCTGCACATTGTGAGCTCCACGCAAATCGTGTTCCACTGCCGTCGCATTGTTGCCAACGCGCTGCACATTCCCAAAACCATGGTGCGTGTGACTAAGCCCCGTATCGGCGGTGGCTTTGGCGCTAAGCAAAGCTGCGTTAGCGAAATGTATCCTGCCTTTGTAACCTGGAAGCTAAAGAAGCCCTCCAAGATGGTGTTCAGTCGTTATGAATGCCATATTGCGGCCAGCCCTCGTCATGAAATGGAAGTGCATGTACGCTTGGGCGCTACCAAAGAGGGCAAAATTCGCGCTATTGATTTATATACTCTGTCCAATACGGGCGCTTATGGCGAGCACGGCCCTACCACTGTAGGCCTGTCCGGCCACAAGTCCATTCCTCTGTATCGCACGGAGGCCTTCCGTTTTGGCTTTGATGTTGTTTATACCAATCTGCAGGCAGCAGGTGCCTACCGTGGCTATGGCGCGCCCCAGGGCATTTTTGCCGTGGAAAGCGCTGTGAACGAGCTGGCTGCGAAATTAAATATGGACCCCATTACCCTGCGTGAGATGAATATTACCCGCGAGGGTGACATCATGCCGGCATATTATGGCGCGCCCAATACCAGCTGCGCCTTGGATAAATGCTTGGCGCAGGTGCGCGAGATGAGCGGCTGGAACGAAAAGTTCCCGCTGCGCAAAATGCCCAACGGCAAGGTTCGCACTATGGGTGTGGCTATCGCTATGCAGGGCTCTTCCATTCCGTACTGCGATGTGGGCGGTGCTACCATCAAGGTAAACGATGATGGCTCTTATACACTGCTCATCGGTGCTGCGGATATGGGCACGGGCTGCGACACGATTTTGGCCCAAATGGCGGCAGAGGTTTTGGAGTGCGACTTTGAGCAAATCCAAGTCTTTGGCGCCGATACGGATGCATCTCCCTATGATTCCGGCTCCTATGCTTCCAGCACCACCTATATCACCGGTAATGCGGTGAACGAGTGTGCTAAGCGCATTCGCGCGAAGATTTGTGCACTGGGTGCCAAAAAGCTGGAATGCCCCGTGGAAGAGGTTGTGTTCGACGGCAAGGAGGTGCGCAGCACTGTCAGTGACAAGGCTATTTCCCTGGTTGATATTGCTGTTGCTTCCCAATGCTTTAACAATATTGCTCTGCAGGAGACTGTGGAGATGGACAGCTTACTGAGTCCGCCGCCGTTCATGGCAGGCGTGGCCGAAATCGAGACGGATTTGGCTACGGGCGAGACGGAGGTTGTAAACTATTATGCTTCTGTGGACTGCGGTACGCCGATTAATCCGCATCTGGCGAAGGTGCAGACGGAGGGCGGCATTTTGCAGGGCATTGGTATGACCTTGATGGAGAATGTGACCTACAGCCCCGATGGTCGCATTTATGAGAATTCCTTTATGCAGTATAAGGTGCCGAGCCGTCAGGATATT
>USBV01000110.1 GCA_900553055.1 uncultured Phascolarctobacterium sp. | reverse complement strand
AAAGCTGGTTGAGCTTGCCGCCCTGCGCCATAACCTGCGCGTAGCGCAGGTTATACACCTTGGGCTTTAGCTCCAGCACACTAAAGTCGATGACATTAGCCTTGATTACGTCCTCCAGCTCCAAAATTTTTTTGTCGCTGAGCAGCTTGCAGTCCTTTACGCCGGCAGCGGCCAATTTTGCGGCGGTGCCATCATCAACAACCACCGCGGAAACGACGAGCGGGCCAAAGAAGTCGCCCTTGCCGGACTCGTCGCTGCCGGCCCACTTGCCGCGCGGCAGCGCAGTCGCTGCGGGGGCAGCGGCGTGAGCGGACGCGCTTGCGGCGCCACCTGCTACATCGCTAAGCTTAGCAGAATAGCCTCCGCCAGCAGAGCTGTTTCTGCTCTCGCCAAGCAGCTCCCGCACCTTAGATTCGAGCGCGCTATCGCCGCTAAACACATAGGTCAAGCCCTTTTTACCATTATAAATGTTCAAGGTTAATTTAGCCTGACACAGCTCTATAACAAATTGGTGACCGTAGTTGATATCCTTTTCTTTGGTGATATCAAGGACTTCACTTATCTTACGATGAACCTCGGACAAATAAGCCTTGAACTCTTTATCTGTTAGTTTAGTCATCAATATAACTCCATTACTCTCCCTTCGGCTGATAATGCTTCAGCTTCCAATCCTCAAAGAGCAAATACAATAGCGGAATTACAATTAAGGTAAGCATCGTGGAGGTGGTAAGGCCGCCCACCAATACCACTCCCATGGACTGGCGCAGCTCCGCACCCTCGCCAATGCCCAAGGCAATCGGCATCATGCCCAAAATCGTGGAAAGCGTCGTCATAAAAATCGGGCGCAAGCGCAGCGAGCACGCCTCCAGCGTAGCCTCCTTAAGGCCCATGCCATGCTCACGCGCCTGATTAGCATAGTCCAAAAGCAAAATTGCATTCTTTGTAACCAAGCCCAGCAGCATAATAAAGCCAATCATACTCATCATATTGGCCGTCTGCCCCGCTACCAAAAGGCCCAGCACCGCGCCAATAATCGCAAACGGCAGGGACGCCATAATAATCAGCGGCTGCGAAAAGCTTTCAAACTGCGCTGCCAGCGTCATATATACCATAACAATCGCCAAAATTACCGCCTTGGCAATCTCCCTAAAGGAGCGCGCCATATTATCGGCTTGGCCAATCATCTTATAATTATAGCCAGCAGGCATATTCAGCTCGGGGATGAACTCCGTCTTCGCCCTATTAATCAAATCACCGGGCGAAATACCAACCGTGTTAGCATAAACCACGATTTGGCGCTGCTTATCCTCGCGCTCGATACGCGTCGGACCGCTGCCATATTTGATCGTCGCAATATCACCCAAGCGCACAAAGGTGCCACTGCTATTAGAAACGCGCAAATTAGCTACTGCATTGATATCATTGCGCTCTGCCAGCGGCATCTGCAAAATAATATCGTAGTCGTTATCGCCGATGGTATAGCTGTTAGAGGTGCTCTTGCCCATAAAGGCCATTTGCACAACCTTGCCCACCTCAGTGGCATCCAGGCCCAGCTGGCTTGCCTTGGCGTGGTCCAAGCGCACGATAACCTCCGGCTCCTCCTCGGAGTCCGAAATATCCACGTCCGTAGCGCCGGGTACAGTTTTCAGCTTATCGGCCAAGTCCAGCGCATATTTCTTTAACTCTTTAATATTATTGCCACGCAGACCAATCTGCACGGGACGGCTATCGCCACGGCCACCGCCTTGGTTGGACACAACGGAAACCTTGAGTCCTTCCGTATTACCAAATTTTGCGCGCAGCTCATCCATAATCTGCTGCATGCTGCGGTCGCGCTCGTCGGAGGGCTTTAAGCGAATATCCAAGGAGCCCTGGTTAACAGGGTTACGACCGTTACCAATATTCAGCGCCACAATCTTTACCTCGGGCAGATTGCTGATATATTGCTGCAGGGGCGTAGCCAGCTCCACCGTCTTTTGCAGACTGCTGCCAATGGGCGCCTTCACGTTCACAGTGAACTCGCCGGAGTCATAGGTCGGCGTAAACTCCGTGCCGACGAAGGGCAGTAAGAGTAGATTAATGCCCAAGCTCAAAACGCTTACGATAACAACCTTCTTGGGCCTATCAAGGCACCATTTCATCATGCTGTTATACATCTCGCGCACGCTTTGGAAGCCCGCCTCAAATTTATCCAGCACAATTTGCAAATACTTGTTACGCGTTTTGGCGCTCTCCTCCTCGCTTTCGGCCTTAATCCAATAAGCGGATACCATTGGCGTGAGCGTAAAGGCAACTAAAGTTGAAAAAGCAATTGCAAAGGCAACCGTCAAGCCGAACTGCTTAAAGAACTGGCCTACGATTTCGCCCATATTGCCTATGGGCACGAATACGGCGAACATAACGAATGAGGTCGCCAAAATTGCCAGTGTCAGCTCCTCCGTAGCCTCTTTGGCGGCCACAAAGGGCGTTTTGCCCATTTCAATATGACGGAAGATATTCTCAATAACAACGATGGCGTCGTCGATAAGCATACCAATCGCCAAGGACAAGGCCATCAAGGACATATTGTTCAGCGTAAAATCCATAACCTTCATCATGAAGAAGGTGGAAATAACCGCCGTCGGAATACACAAGCCACCTACAATAGTAGCGCGGAAATTACGCAGGAACATATAGGTAATTAAGAGCGCGAGGAAGCCACCGAAAATAATCGTGTTCCACACGTCCGCAATATTATCGCGAATATATTTGGATTGGTCGCGCACCTTTTCCATCGTAATATCGGGCGGCAAATTAGACTGGCGCAGCTGCTCCATCTTTTTATTAACATTATCGGTTACGTCTACAGTATTGGTTTTAGACTGCTTGCGCACAAAGGCCAGCACGCTGGGCTCGCCGTTAGCGCTGGCAAAGGTATCCTCGTCCTCCCAATCGTCGAGCACATCAGCCACTTCACCAATATACACGGGGCGACCATTATGATTGGCCACAACCACCTGCTTAATATCATCCACGGTATTATACTTAGCCAATGTACGCACCGTGATTTCCATTTCCTGGCTGCGCGCCTTGCCACCGGGGGTGTTGTAATTGTTTTTATTAATAGTGTCGCGCACGGTTTGGTAGGAAATACCATATTCCTGCAGCTTTTCGGGCTTCAGCACAATGCGAATGCAGCGCTGGCTGGCGCCAACGACCGTAACCTCGGAAACGCCCTCCACCATCTGCAGCTCGTCCTTGATATTATCCTCGATAATACGGCGAATTTCGCCACGGGAGCGAGAGCTGGAGGAAAAGGTCCACGCCACAATAGCACGCGCGTTCAAGTCAACTGTTTGCGTCGTCGGCTCATCAATATCATCGGGCAAGGATTTGCGGATACTGGAAACCTTCTCGCGCACCTCACTCGCCTTTTGCTGGGGGTCCACGCCCAAATCAAACTCCAAAACAGTTTCGCTATAACCCTCTAAGACAGTTGAGGACAGCGTCTTAATGCCGGAAACCTGGCTGACGCGGTTTTCAATCGGCTTCGTAACCAGCGTTTCCATTTCCTCCGGGGAAGCGCCATCATAGCGCACACGCACGCTAACAATGGGCAAATCCACGTCCGGGTTCAAATCAACGCCTATTTCCGGATAACAGCGGATGCCGAAAACCACCAGTAGCAAAACGAACATGGTGGTAAATACGGGCCGTTTAATAAATGTACCAATCATAATTATTTACCAGCCTTTTCCATTTTGATCTTCACGCCCTCGCGCAGCTTGTTCTGGCCTTCCACTACAATCAGGTCTTCCTCCGTTATGCCACTAATGATTTCGGCATATTTATCATCGGTAAAGCCCACTACGAGCACCTTACGTTGGATGATGCCGTCCTTATCAGCTACGAAAATCGTCTGCTGGTCATCACGCATAACAATGGTGTGCAGCGGCACAGTGAGCACGTTCTCGCGCGGCTGCGCCGTGAGGTACACATTGGCATATACGCCAGCCAAAAGTCCCTGGCTGTTATCCACGCTAACCTCCGCCGCAAAGGTGTGAGAAGGCTGGTCGGCCACAGGTGCGATGCGGGTGATTTTGCCCACGATTTTTTTATCGGGATATGCGGGCAGCTTAATTTGTGCCTCGTTGCCCACGGCCACGCCTGCTACCTGACCTTCGGGAATATGAATCACAGTTTTAAGCATGCTGATATCAGCAACAGAAAAAATTGCCGTGCCAGCCTTAGCGTAGTAGCCTTCTTGGTAATAACGCTTGGCCACGATGCCATCGGAGGGAGCAATTAAAATGGTGCCTGCAGACTTAGATTCCATACCCTGCAAAGTGCCACGAGCGGCCTCTAGTTTAGCAGCAGCATTCTCACGGGCAAAGCGATAATTATCTACAACCTGCTCAGAAACAGCACCATTTGCAAAAAGCTTTTCGTAACGCACCAAATCGCGCTCAGCCTTGCTAAAGTTAGCCTGAGCGTCCAAATAGCTACCGCGAGCATTAAGCAGGTTGGCATCTGTGTCAGTTTGCTCCAAAATAGCCAGCACCTGGCCCTTGGTAACGCGGTCGCCCTCTTTTACATACACCTTTTCCAAGCGACCATCAACCTTGGCTGCTACCTCGGCCTGCCATTCCGGATCCAGGCTGCCGCTAAAGCGCATAGTGGGAATAATCGTTTGACGGCTAGCATGACCAGTGGTAACAGCAACCGTCTTCACACGCGACATTTTTTCGGCTCTCGCCTTATCCTTTTGTACGTTACTATAAATTCGGTAGGATACAATCAAACACACGGCAAGCAAAATGCCCAGAACTATCTTAACCTTTTTATTTTGTAAATTCATGCTGCACGCTCCTATACTCCTATACTAGACGCAAACTACGTCCTCGCCAAATATGCTCATTATGGTTAATTACAAAAATATTAATCTTCAAGCAAAAAATAGACTCATCAGTCTAGTTATACATTCTATATTATACAGTTTCATTCCCCATCCTGCAAGAAAAAACTGCACTAAGCACCACTAAAAGCGCAATAAAAAACGCAGGCCATAAGACCTGCGTTTTATTTATAAGGTTCGCATAAAGTTAAGGTTGGTGGGCCCAGTAGGGTTCGAACCTACGACCAGCCGGTTATGAGCCGGCGGCTCTACCACTGAGCTATAGGCCCACGATAACAACTCAACAGTATTATTCTATTATATGTAGGAGCTTATGTCAAGCCTATTCCAAAAAGTCCTTCAGCTTTTTGCTGCGGCTCGGATGGCGCAGCTTGC
>USBV01000109.1 GCA_900553055.1 uncultured Phascolarctobacterium sp. | reverse complement strand
CTATCGGCGGTGCTGCTAAGGGCAGCGTCCCCAAAGTTAAGCTAGTTTTAGCTGGCTCCTCATAAACAGCCACATCCCGGTCAGCTAAAAGACGCTTGCCCAAGCGACCATTCTTATTTACATCCACCTCAGCCAATACATGGTGATTGAGGCAGATTTCATTCTTTTTGCGCGCATCCACAGCCTTGCGCAAAAGCCTGAGCTGCCCCAACGCGTTGGCGGGCAAGCCAAGCTTTTTACACACAGCCTGCTCCAAGCTACACTCATGCAACAAGCTAATGCGCACATTATTAATCTTTAACTGCATCATTTATTGATTTTGCCTTTCTACCGACAGACGAATCTGCACTGTGCGCAGCTCCGGAATCACCTTTTCAGGCAAATCCAGCTCCGCCGCTACCACCATGCTACCCTCCAGCTTAGAAACATCCACGGGCTTGGTATTAATCGCCTTCAACTCCTTAAGCATGGAAGGAGGCGCAGTAATGCGCACCTTATCTGGCAAAACTTCGCTCTTTGTCACGATAATGCCCTTGGGCAGCTCGCCACTCATAACCAGCTTCACCGGAATATCAACCGAAAGCATTTGGCTAACCATAGTAGCCTGCACCATAACCCGTTCGGGAATAATTTTCATATTGGGAATATCATAGCCATCTTCACTTACGGCCACCAGCTCGCTTTCGGTTTGGAAATCGCCCTGATGATCCGTCACATCGATGGGAGCCACAACCTTGTTAACCTTATCAATCCGATGAGTGGCGCCACGTAAAGTAACCTGAGCGGGGGTAATCACACTATGCCCAATAGTCATATCGTTGGATACTGCGCCCACAATCCGGGTAATAACAGGCACCTTTTTCTCGCTCACGGTATCCACATAAACAGAAACCTCACTAGGAATAACCTGTACCACATCACCATTGGCAAAGCTAACCTTAACCGGCACTGTTTGCTGTCCCTCCGTCACCGATTTCAGATTGATAGAAGCAACAATTTTATTCTCCAAATTATCGCTCACCTTGGTCCTGGTGCCACGCACCTTTACCACAACCTTATTCGGTGCGTTAAAAACCATCATATTATTAGGCAAATTCATCTGCTGAAGGCGCACCTCAACATTGCGCTCCATGATGGGGTTTAGGTCCGTCATAACATAAACCCACAGACCGCAGGCCACCAAAAGACAAATTATGCGGGCGAATAAATTTTCCTTGCGTATTAAATCTTCGAAGAATTTCATTTTTTCTCACCGCCAAACATGCCTTTTATTTTATCCAAAAGATTATCCTTAACAGCTACATGGGGTTGGATAATCGCATTGCGCAAAATTTCCTTCACGTCCTCCACAGTCAAATAGCGCATAAGCTCACCATTACGAGCGATGGAAATCGCACCCGTTTCTTCACTCACAACCAGCACCATGGCATCGGATTGCTCGGATATACCAATAGCTGCACGGTGACGCGTGCCCAGCTCCTGGCTCAAATTGCGGTTTTCTGTTAAAGGCAGCAAACAGCAAGCAGCCACAATCCTATTGCCACGAATAACAACGGCACCATCGTGTAAGGGCGTATCCTTGACGAAAATATTTTGAATCAAGCCACTGCTTACCAAGCCATCAATGGGCACACCAGTTTCAATGCGCTCTACTAAGCCAGTAGCACGTTCAAAAACCATCAAAGCACCCACCTTAGCCTTGCTCATAACCTTGGTTGCGGCAGCCACATCCTCCAGCATTGCATCCAGCTCTTGCTCATCCAGCTCGCTACCCTTACGAAACAGCTTGCCACGACCAATTTGCTCCAATGCACGGCGCAGCTCCGGTTGGAAAACAACTGGTAGTGCAACCATGATCACCGTCATGCTCTTTTCCAAAAGCCAACTGATAACGTGCAAGTTCAAGGTGCGGCATACAATCATAAAGGCCACCAGCACTAATAAGCCCTTGACCAAGGTGGCAGCACGAGTGTTTTTCAACATCAAATATAAGCGATAGAGGAAATAGGCCACTACCACAATATCGATAATATCAAGAATACCGATGGTAGCAACGAGGCCCTGCAGTTGTACTATCATAAAATTCACCTGCCATTAGTCCATCTTAAGTATTGCCATGAATGCTTCCTGCGGCAGCTCCACACTGCCCACCTGCTTCATGCGTTTCTTGCCTTCCTTTTGCTTCTCCAGCAGCTTGCGCTTACGGCTGATATCGCCGCCATAGCACTTAGCCAAAACGTCCTTACGCATAGCACGCACGTTCTCGCGCGCAATAACCTTATTGCCAATCGCAGCCTGCACAGGAATTTCAAACATCTGACGAGGAATGATACTGCGCAGCTTCTCTACCAGCTGACGACCGCGCACTTGAGCACTATCCTTATGTACAATAGCACTTAAAGCGTCCACTGGCTCGCCGTTTAAAAGAATATCCACCTTTACCAAATTGGAATAACGATAGCCGCTCAGCTCGTAATCCAATGAAGCATAGCCACGTGTAGCAGATTTTAAGCGGTCGAAGTAGTCAAAAATAATCTCACTTAAGGGCAAAGCATAATGAATCATCACGCGCGTATCGTCAAGATAGGTCATATTATCGTACTCGCCGCGTTTTTCCTGGCTCAGCTCCATTACCGCGCCCACATAATCCTTGGGCACAATAATCGTAGCATTCACATATGGCTCCTCGACGTGGTCAATAACAGTCGGGTCTGGGAAGAGGGACGGGTTATCCACCATCTCAACATCACCATTAGTACGAATTACCTCGTAAATTACGTTGGGCGCTGTAGTAATTAAGGCCAGATTATACTCGCGCTCCAAGCGCTCCTTAATTACATCCATATGCAGCAGACCTAAGAAGCCGCAGCGGAAGCCAAAGCCTAGCGCGGTAGAAGTCTCAGGCTCAAAAACAAGGGAAGCATCGTTAAGCTGCAGCTTTTCCAGCGCATCACGCAGATTGTCGTAATCGCTGTTTTCCACAGGATAAAGGCCGCAATAAACCATCGGAGTAGCCTTGCGATAGCCGGGCAGAGGACGCTCTGCCGGATTATTAGCATCAGTAACAGTATCGCCTACGCGCGCATCACGCACGTTTTTAATGCTGGCTGCGAAGAAGCCTACCTGGCCCTCCTCAAGCTCATCCACATTCACAATACCGGGTTTAAAATAGCCAACCTCAGTAACCTCAAATTCAGCACCTGTAGCCATCATGCGTATTTTCATACCTTTTTTGATGCGCCCCTCCATCACACGGATGTAAAGCACAACGCCCTTATAGGCATCGAACTTAGAGTCGAACACAAGCGCCTTCAGCGGTGCCTCGCCATTGCCGGAGGGAGCAGGAATGCGCTCTACAATCGCCTCAAGCACATCCTCAATGCCAAGTCCGGTCTTTGCGCTGCACAAAACAGCATCGCTGGCATCAATGCCAATTACGTCCTCTATTTCCTTCTTCACATGCTCAGGGTCAGCACTGGGCAGATCAATCTTATTAATAACAGGGATAATCTCTAAATCATTATCCAATGCTAAATAAACATTGGCCAAGGTTTGTGCTTCAATGCCCTGGGTTGCGTCGATTACTAAAAGCGCGCCCTCGCAGGCTGCCAAAGCACGGGAAACCTCATAGGTAAAGTCCACATGACCGGGAGTATCAATAAAATTCAGCATATATTCTTCGCCATTGCGAGCCTTATACATGCTGCGCACAGCCTGAGCCTTAATGGTGATGCCACGCTCACGCTCCAAATCCATGGAGTCCAAAATTTGCTCCTCCATCTCGCGTTTACTCAGGGTACCAGTATATTCTATCAATCTGTCAGCCAGCGTAGATTTGCCATGATCTATATGGGCAATAATAGAAAAGTTGCGGATATTTTTTTCAATCATAGTAGTGCTCTAAGCTCCTTTTGCAGCATAGTTATTTTTTCAGTACTAATTATTATACCATCTAGCAGTCAAGCATGTAAACAAGAAAGCAACAAAAGTGTATTTTTCTTAGAATAAGTAAATATTTTTACAAACCCCTTGCACTTAAGAGCGGAATATGTTAGAATATTGCAGTACAAGAATCATCAGGAGGTGAAATTCGTTGCCGAACATTAAATCTTCCATCCGCAGTGTAAAAACCGACGCAGAACGTCGTGCAAAGAACGCTCCGGTTAAAGCAGCTGTTCGTAATGCTTCCCGTAAAGTAGTTGCTCTGACTGAAACCGCAGCTAAAGAAGACGCTCAAGCTACTCTGGCTGTTGCTTCCGGTTTGCTCGATAAAGCAGCTCGCAAAGGCATTATCCACAAGAATGCTGCAGCTCGCAAAAAATCCAGACTTGCAAAAAAAGTAAACGCTATGGCTTAATCCACGTAGCTAAATTGACTTTTACAAGACTGACCTGCTCTTCGGAGCAGGTTTTTTGTTTTTATAACAAAGGCTAATTAAAAAGACCGATGAACCTATTTAGATTCATCGGTCTAATTTTTTACTTCACGCAAGAGCAGGCTACGAAATGGTTGGGTTCAACCTCACGCAGCACGGGATTGCCCTTGTCGCACACACCCTCTACTGGGCAGTCGCAGCGCTTCATAAAGCGGCATGCGTCCGGTAAATTGATGGGAGCAGTGATTTCACCCTTAATAATTTGGCGTTTGGGCTTATCCTTGCCCACGATGGGCAGAGGAATAGCGGAAAGCAGCGCCTTAGTATAGGGATGCAGCGGATTCTTAAAGAGCAGGTTAGCCGGAGCCTTCTCTACCATGGTCCCCATATACATTACAGCGATATCATCGGAGAAATATTTTACTACGGACAAATCATGAGTGATGAAGATATAGGTCAGACCCAAATCCTTTTGCAATTGCTTAAGCAAATTCAAAATCTGCGCTTGAATGGAAACGTCCAGTGCGGAAACAGGCTCGTCGCAGACGATGATTTTCGGATTCATAGCCAAAGCACGGGCAATACCAATGCGTTGGCGGCGGCCGCCGTCCAGCTCATGGGGATAAACGTTGGCATAGCGCTCAGCCAAGCCTACCGTGCGCATGAGCTCCAAGGTGCGCTCTTCAATAGCTTCCTTGCCCTTAATCAGCTTGTGCTCGATAATGGGCTCGCTAATAAGCTGCATAACGGTTTCACGCGGGTCCAAGGAAGAGAACGGGTCCTGGAACACCATCTGCATTTTTTGGCGCAGAGGACGCATTTCCTTACGACTCAGCTTGGTAATATCGTTGCCTTGGAAAATAATCTTGCCGCTGGTGGGCTCGATGAGCTTTAAAA
>USBV01000108.1 GCA_900553055.1 uncultured Phascolarctobacterium sp. | reverse complement strand
GAATGCCAGATGGATACTATGGATTTAAATAGCTTAGAGCGGGAGCTGGCTGCCTGTGAGGCCTGTCCCTTTAGGCAGGAGGCCATTGCTCCCGTAGGCTGGTTTGGCAATCCGGCAAGCCCCATCGTGTTCGTGGGCGAGGGGCCCGGGGGTGTGGAGGATGAATATGGCTGTCCTTTGATTGGCCCCTCGGGACAGTTGCTAGATAAGGCGCTGTGGGCAGCGAAGATGACGCGGGATAGGGTGCTGACTACGAATGTAATTAAGTGTCGGCCTAAAAATAACCGCACGCCGGATATTGCTGAGGCAGCCTTTTGTGCCAAGCGGTGGCTGGATAGGGAGCTAGCAATCATCCAACCCAAGGTTATCGTAGCTTTGGGTGGTGTGGCGATGCATTATTTGGGCAACCCAGATATGCGCATCACTAGGGATAGGGGGCAGTGGTTCCGCACGGAGCAGGGCTTTGACTGCATTGCCACGTATCACCCGGCCTATCTTTTGCGGCTGACAGGGCACTCCTTGGTGGCTGCGAAGTGGGATGTGTTCCACGATTTAGAGGCGGCAAGGGAGCGCGCAGCGCTGCTGGCGCCGGGCTATGAATTCATGTCGGCCGAGAAGGTGGACTTGTTCAAGCTCTTTAAGAAAAGAGTGCACGATTATTTATAAGAGTAAAACAAAAAGCACTGCTACGCAAATTAATGCGCAAGCAGTGCTTTGTTATATTATAGTAAAAGCTACATTTATGGGCGTTCAAGAAGGTATTAGATACGAGGTGTGGCGACGCAGACGTATATATAATACTTCAAGGAGCCACACCGAAGTAGATGATGCCTTATTGGACGCCGCTATAGAACTATATAATCTTTGTAGTCCAGTCCTCGATATTCCAAACCTTATCCACCCATCCCTCGTAAAATTCAGGCTCATGTGATACCAACAGCACGCTGCCCTTAAAAGCCTTTAGCGCTCTTTGCAGCTCCTCCTTAGCGTCCACATCGAGATGGTTGGTGGGCTCGTCCAGCACCAGCCAGTTCACGTCCTTGAGCATCACCTTGCACAGGCGCACCTTGGCGGCTTCGCCGCCGCTCAGCACGAACACCTTGCTAGTGATGTGCTCGTTGGTCAGGCCGCAGCCAGCCAAAGCAGCACGCACCTCGTAGTTGGTCATACCGGGATAGGCATCCCATACATCCTCTAGCGCAGTTTTGTCGTTCTTTTCGCGCTCCTCCTGCTCAAAATAGCCCGGCTCTAGGAATTCGCCCAGCTCCACCTTGCCGCTGAAGGGAGGAATAATGCCCAAAATCGTCTTCAAAAGCGTGGTTTTGCCAAGGCCGTTGACGCCCTTGATAGCAATCTTTTGGCCACGCTCTAAATTAAAGGTAACGGGACGCGTCAGCGCGCTATCATAGCCCAGCACCAAGTCCTTGGCCTCCACGATGAAGCGGCTGGGAGTGCGTGCTTCCTTAAATTGGAAGGTGGGCTTAATCTTTTCGCGTGGCTTTTCAATCATTTCCATC
The DNA here is from genome assembly GCA_900553055.1 of uncultured Phascolarctobacterium sp. Taxonomy (GTDB): domain Bacteria; phylum Bacillota; class Negativicutes; order Acidaminococcales; family Acidaminococcaceae; genus Phascolarctobacterium_A. The sequence goes on along the minus strand of USBV01000108.1, from coordinate 3,915 downwards.
TTGTCCAGCTTGCGCTGACGGCTCTTGGCCATATTGGTGGTGGCTACGCGAGCCTTGTTGCGCGCGATGAAGTCCTCCAGCTTCGCAACCTCCTGCTGCTGGCGCTCATAGGCACTAGCCTTTTGCGCTTGGTAGATGGCGTACATCTCTTGGAATTTATCGTAGTTACCGGTATAACGGGTGAGCTCGCAGTTTTCCAGATGATAAATTACGTTACAAACATTGTTCAGGAAGGGCACGTCATGGGAAATCAAAATGAAGGCATGCTCGTAATCCTGCAGGAATTTGGTGAGCCATTCGATGTGCTCCACGTCCAAATAGTTGGTGGGCTCGTCTAGCAACAAGATTTGGGAGTTTTGCAGCAGCAGCTTCGTCAGCAGCACCTTGCTGCGTTGACCGCCACTAAGCTCGCTCACGTCCTTATCGAGGCCGATACTGCCCAAGCCGAGGCCGTTAGCAAATTCTTCAATCTTGCTGTCCAGGGAATAAAAGCCGGCATGCTCCAGCTCCGTTTGGATTTCGCCCACAGCGTTCATCATCTTATCCATTTCTTCCGGAGTGGCATCGCCCATTTTTTCGTAATATTCCAGCATTTGCTGCTCCTTTTCGTAGAGAGCATCAAAGGCAGTGTGCAGCACCTCGCGAATAGTCATACCCTTTTGCAGGGTGCTTTGCTGGTCTAAATAACCCACAGTGGCCTTGCCGGGCCATTCTACCTTGCCATCATCGGGCAGCACGTGGCCGGTAACGATGTTCAAAAAGGTGGATTTACCCTCGCCATTAGCACCAACCAGGCCTACATGCTCACCGCGTTGGAGCTTAAAGAATACATTTTCTAAGATTTGGCGACCGCCAAAGGAATGAGACACATTGGTGACGTTCAAATAACTCATTAGAAACCTCTTTCTTATTTCATATAATAAAAAAATTAGCACAAAATCAGACATTATATTATAACATATGCTAAGCACCTTTGAGAAGGCCCTGCAGGCCCGTTGTCAACAGCAAATTACTCTGTTATAATGGACATAGGTAAAAAAGTAAGGAGGCCTAGTTATGCTTACTGGTAATAAAAAAGATATCTACAAGCTGCTGCCCTTTGTGAGCCCCCGTTTGGCGCAAGCCTTGGCTTATATTGCAGCAACTGATTTTAGTAAAATCCCCAATGGTGAATACGAAATCGATGGTCGCCATGTGTTCGCTCGTGTGAACACCTATGACACCGAGCCTAAGACACAGCGCCGCGCCGAAAAGCACAATCAATATATTGATGTGCAATATGTTGCGCAGGGCAGCGAAACCATTTGGTTCACTCCCTTGACTGAGGCCAATGTAGAAACGGAAAACCTAGCTGAGGAAAATGACGTAATTTTCTATGCCGACCCCAAGGAAAAGAACTGTGCTGTTTTAAATGCCGGCGATTTTGCTATTTTCTTCCCCTGGGAGCTGCACCGTCCCAACTGTGCAAATGGCTGCTGTGGCGAAGGCGAAATTACCCATGTGCAAAAAATCGTGGTGAAGGTTGAGGCTTAAGCAGCACTTGCTAGTATTTGTCTTTAATAGTTTTATAGCAGCTTAATAACCCTTTTTGCAGCTCTCGAAAAAAACATAGATTTTTTTGCAAAAAAGTGTTGACAAAGTACTTGGAAAAGCTTATAATAACATTCGTGATGTTGAGCGATACAAAAGTTCAAGCATCCGGTATCATTCCCCGATAGTTCAGTCGGTAGAACACCTGACTGTTAATCAGGGCGTCGTAGGTTCGAGTCCTACTCGGGGAGCCAGCTGATTTTAGCTCTGGGTTTGTACCCAGAGCTTTTTTGTTTGTGTAAGCAATGAGAACTGAGAACGTTGCAGGCTATTTACTAATTTTTCTGCACTATTGCCCAAGATATGGTATAATAGAAGCATCAAAGATTCAGTAAAGGAGTTGTTCCCCATGGAAGATGCTGTATTATACGCTGTGGAAAATGGTATTGCTACCATTACCATGAACCGCCCCAAGAGCTTGAACTCTATGAATGATGCTTTAATCGATGGTCTGCACGAAGCCCTGACCAAGGCTGAGAATGACGAAGCAGTGCGCTGCATCGTGCTCACCGGTAATGGTAAGGCATTTTGCGCAGGTGGTGACCTCAGCTTTTTGAATGGCTTAGAGGGCACTGCTGCCAAGAAAAGCTTTATTGCCAAGGTTGGCGCCGTTGCTAAACGCATTACTGTAATCGAAAAGCCCATTATCGCCTGGATTAATGGCGTAACTGCTGGTGCAGGTGTAAACCTGATGCTGGCCTGCGATTTAATCTATGCTTCCCATAAGGCTAAATTTGGCGAAAGCTTTGCCAAGGTAGCCCTGATTCCTGACTGCGGCGGCTTGTATTTCCTGCCGCGCGCTATTGGCATTCACAAAGCAAAAGAGCTGATGTTTACCGGCGATTTAATCGATGCACCCACTGCCGAGCGTTTGGGCATGGTGAACGATGTTATCGAAGAAGAATACCTGAAGGACAAGGTTTACGAAATGGCTGCTCGTTTGGCAGCTAGCGCACCCATTGCTATTGGCCTGACCAAAAAATATTTGAACGATACCAGCCTGACCTTGGATGAAGTGCTGAACATTGAAGAAACCACACAGCCCCTGCTCATGGGCACCGACGACTGCAAGGAAGGTATTGCTGCCTTCTATGAAAAGCGCGCTGCTGTGTTCACAGGTAAATAACTAAAGCTTTACGGAATCGTCACATAATTCATGCTGGCGATTCCTTTTTCTTTTGACTAAGCGGCACCAGATGTTGTATAATTGTAATATTAGAAGTGTGTCTACTACATTCTTTAGTACTATAGATGGAGGAAATAATGTTAGATTTTGCTTCAATGATTTATCGCATCCCGGCGCTGCTGTTTGCGATTTCTATTCATGAATATGCCCACGCTCAGTGTGCCGACAGCATGGGGGACCCCACTGCGCGCTACATGGGACGCTTGACCTTTAATCCGATGGCGCATTTGGACCCGATTGGTGCTATTTTGCTGGTGGTGGCAGGCTTTGGCTGGGCTAAGGGCGTGCCTATCAACGTCAACAATTTCCGCAATCGCCGCGAGGGTATTTTGAAGGTATCCTTTGCCGGTCCGGCGGCTAATTTATTCCTGTGCTTTTTGGCTGCCTTGATGATGGCACTGTTAGGCCGTATGGGCATGCTCAGCGATGGCTTGTATAAGTTTTTGTTCTGGATGCAGCTGTATAATGTGTGGTTTGCCTTTTTTAACCTGATTCCGGTGCCTCCCTTGGACGGCTCCCGCATATTGAGTGAGCTGCTGCCGGCTAAGCAGTCCTGGCAGTTTAACGAGATTGTGGACCGCTATGGCTTTTATATTTTGATTGCCCTGGTTTTCACCGGCATCACCAGCATGATTATCAATCCCTTGGCGAATGGCTATCTGCGTCTCATTCAGGGGCTGTTGAGCATTGTTTTTTAGGGTAGGCTTATGAGTGATGTATCCTTAAAGCTGACTGCCTTTGAAGGTCCTCTCGATTTACTTATGCATTTAATCGAGAGCAATAAAATTGATATCTATGATATTCCCATTGTGGAAATCACGGAGCAATATATTGGTTATTTGCGCAATTTGCAGGAGTTTGATATGGGGCTGGCAAGCGAATTTCTTGTGATGGCGGCTACGCTTTTGCAAATTAAGTCGCGCATGCTGCTGCCCAAGGAGGCGCGCGAGGATGAGGACGAGGGCGACGGCAAGGATGCCGAAAAGATCAACCTGGGCGAGTACCTGATCCTCGCCATCGCCACCTCAATCGACGCCCTAGCCGTAGGCATCTCATTTGCGGCGCTCTCGGTTTACATCGTTCCCGCTGTATCGCTTATCGGCGTCATAACGTTTATCTTCTCCGTCGCCGGCGTAGCG
>USBV01000107.1 GCA_900553055.1 uncultured Phascolarctobacterium sp. | reverse complement strand
AATGCGGAGGGACCGCTCACCAAAAGCACCTCGGCACCACGCTCTGCCGCCATTTGCGCCACAGCATAGCCCATTTTGCCGCTGGAACGATTGCCCACATAGCGCACCGGGTCGATGGGCTCGCGGGTGCCTGCAGCCGTAACCAGCACCTTCAGGCCGCACAGGTCGCCCTCGCGCTTAGCAAAGAAGGCGCTCAAAAATTCCACAATCTCCTGGGGTTCAGGCAATCTGCCGGCACCGCTGGTGCCGCAAGCCAGCTTGCCCACTGCAGGCGGCATCACAGTTACGCCACGACCTTGCAGCTTAGCAATATTTTCTTGGGTAGCAGCATTTTCGTACATGCCGGTATTCATAGCCGGGCACACTACAATCGGAGCCTGTGCTGCCAAAAGTGTTGTGCTTAGTAAATCATCAGCCAAGCCATAGGCCATTTTAGCAAGAATATTAGCTGTTGCCGGAGCTACCACGAAGGCATCGGCCCAGTTAGCCAAAGCGATGTGCTCCACATTAAATTCTTGGTTGCTGCTCCACATGGAAACAGCCACCTGATTCCCACTGATTTCTTTAAAAGTAAGCGGCGTCACAAATTGTTGAGCGTGCTCGGTCATCACCACACGCACCTGGCAGCCCTGCTTGCGCAAACGGCTTACCAAATCCACAGCCTTATACACAGCAATACCGCCCGTTACTCCCAAAACAATCTTTTTACCCTTTAACAAGGTCTTTTCCTCCCGCTATTAAACGTTTTTAGTACGCTCGTAGGTAATAGTATCGTCTGCGATTTCCTTCAAAGCACTGCTAACCTCTTTTTCGGGCGCATTGATAGCGGGCTTGGTCAGCTCGCGTGCTCTTTTAGCAGCCAAAATAACCAGCGTATATTTGCTGTCCACCTTTTCAGCCAAATAATCGATGGAAGGATCTACCATGGACATGTATCTTCACTCCTTTTAATTCTATCTAAATATACTCATGAATTATGCTTCTTCGTGTTTAGCTTTGCAAATTTCATCTACAATAAAGTAGGTGCGTGCCACGCGATAACGCTCGGCCTCCATAATGGTGAGCACCTTATTAGCTGCCTTTTCGGCAATGTCGTTAACGATAATATAATCATATTCGGCAGCATAGGTTAGCTCGCTAGCAGCAGAAGCCATACGGCGTTTGATAACCTCCTCGCTGTCGGTGCCACGCTTGTAAATGCGAGCAGAAAGCTCGTCCAAGGACGGCGGCACGATAAAGACGAAAACGCCCTCGGGGAAACGCTTTTTAATCTGCAGTGCGCCCTGAATATCGATTTCTAAAAGCACGTCGCGACCGCTTTCCAGCTGCTCCATTACGTATTTACGCGGTGTGCCATAATAATTACCATAAACCTCAGCATATTCTAAAAGCTCACCCTTAGCAATCATCTCCTGCACCTCGGGCACGGTTTTGAAGAAATAGCTTTGGCCATTTACCTCGCCTACACGGGGCTGGCGAGTGGTGACAGAAATCGAATAGCCTAAGTCGGGCAGCTGCTCGCGAAGCATTTGGCAAATAGTGCCCTTGCCAGCGCCGGAAGGACCAGATACAACTAAAAGCACTCCTTTAGGAGTTACATTTTCTTTTGCTACAGCCATATTCCTACTCCTCTTCTTCTATATCGGTGGGCATAAGACGATTGGCAACTGTTTCGGGCTGCACAGCGCTCAAAATGATATGGCCACTGTCGGTAACCACCACTGCTCTGGTTCTGCGACCATAGGTGGCATCAATGAGCAAGCCCTTGTCACGAGCTTCTTGAATAATGCGCTTGATGGGTGCGGATTCAGGACTAATAATGGCGATAATTCTATTGGCGGCTACAACATTGCCGAAACCGATATTAATTAGCTTAATATCCACGTTGCTGCTCCTCTCTTATTCGATATTTTGAATTTGCTCACGGATTTTTTCAATTTCCGCTTTAATTTCTACCACGATTTGGGCCAGAGTATAATCATTGGCCTTGGAGGCGATGGTATTAGCCTCACGGTTGAATTCTTGGATTAAAAAGTCCAGCTTACGACCAACGGGTTGGTCAGAAGCGATAATCGTCTTAAACTGCTTAATGTGGCTCTTTAAGCGCACAATTTCTTCAGTGATGCTGGTGCGGTCGGCAAAAATTGCCACCTCCTGCAAAAGGCGCTCCGGCTCCACCGTAATATTGTGGTCAGCCAATAGATTATTCAAGCGCTCGCTCAGCTTAGCTTGGTATTCATCCACAACCATAGGAGAACGCTCTTCGATTAATGCCAGCTTTTGGGCAATCAAATCGGCACGATAAATAAAATCGCCGTAAATATTGCCGCCTTCGGTTTCGCGCATAGCTACCAAATTGTGCACTGCTTGCTGCACAGCCTGCTCCACCTTGGGCCAAACGCTTTCCACATCAAAGAAGCCCTCTTTAACGTTGATAACATCCTGGCAACGGGAAATATAGAGAATCTCTTGAGCTTGGTTGATGCCTGCTTCGCTAGCACCAATAGCCTCGCCCACCTCCTGCAGTGCCTTATGATAGGCAGCAGCAAGATTTTTATCCACCTTCAGGGTGCAGTTATCGCTAGTGGTGTAATCAGCGTTGATAAATACATCAATACGTCCGCGGCTGACGGTTTTTAAAATAGTCTTACGGATACGGTCCTCTAGAGGATTTAAAAAGCGGGGCAAACGGATTGCCACCTCATTATAACGATGGTTTACGGTTTTCATCTCCACAGTGATAGAAAAATTAGCGTCTTCAAATTCACCGCGGCCAAAACCGGTCATACTCTTTAACACGAGCTTCCTCCCTACTCCAATATGGTGTATTTGCTTCTGGATATAATAGATAAGCAGCCTACTTCGCTCTTATCTTGACTAAGTATTATACCATATTTTGCTCAAGAATTCAGCATTTTTCTGCTTTTTGGGCGTTTTTTCTTGCAATTAGGCCAGTTTAAGCCTCCGCATGCTGCCAACCCTTGCACAAATCAACCCAGCCCTGGCAGTTAGAGGAATACTTTTCTAGCTCCTCAGGAGTGAGCTCAATAGCGCTATTGGAGCTACCACAGGCAGGAAAAAAGGTAGTGAAGCGCTTTAAGGATTTGTCCAAATACACCTTCACACCCTCATTGATGCCAAAGGAGCACACGCCGCCGATGGTATGGCCAATCATGGGCTCCACTTCATCGGCGCTCAGCATTTTGGCCTTGCAGCCAAAGAAGTGCTTATATTTAGCGTTATCCACCTTAACATCGCCAGCAGCTACAATAAGCACACAGCTATTATCATTAAGCTTAAAGGAAAGCGTTTTGGCAATGCGGGCAGGCTCGCAGCCTGCGGCTTGGGCAGCCAGCTCCACAGTTGCACTGCTGGTGGGAAATTCGATGATTCTATCTTCGATATTAAATTGACGCATATAGGCGCGCACCTTTTCGATGGACATGGTAGATAGGCCTCCTTGTTTATATATTTCAGGTGATAAGCTTAGCCTTGCTTTAAATACGGCGCTAAAGCCTGCTCATCGGGAGTTGCATAATATGTTTTTTGGTTGGTAAAGATGACAAAGCCAGGCTTGGCACCGGTGGGCTTTTTCACATAGCGGCGCTCCACACAGTCCACCGGCACATTGCTACCGGTTCTCGCCTTGCTAAAATAAGCCGCCAGCTGCACAGCAAGCGCCAGCTCCTCAGCGGCTGGCTTGCCGTGCTCGCATTTCATAATCACATGGGAGCCGGGGATATCCTTAGTGTGCAGCCACAAATCCCGCGGTCCGCCCACGCTAAAGGTTACATAATCATTCTGCTTATTATTTTTTCCTATATATAAATCCACACCTTGACTAAGCTTAATATGCAGGGGCTGGGATTTTTGCAGCGCGGTCTTTTTCTTTTTGCCTATTTCTTTAATCAAGCCTGCTGCTACCATTTCTTGGCGAATTTCTTCGATTTCATTCTTGGTCGTAGCAGTCAGCAACGAAGCATCCAAGCCATATAAGCGAGCAGCGTTTCCGTAGCTTCTATTTGCTGGCGCACCTCACTTTGAGCACGCTTATATTTATTATAGCGTTTGTAGTAGGCCTGCGCGTTATCCGTGGGTGAAAGCATGGGATTGAGCTTGATATTTACAAGCTCGCCATCATAGATGTTACATAGCTCCGCACTGGTTTGCCCCTTTTTCAGCTGATATAAATTAGCCATAATCGTATCGGCTAACATGCGCTGGCTTTCGGCATCCTCCGCATGGAGCAAATCCTCGCCCAAGGCCGCCAGCTTTTTCTTAAGCTTGGCACCTTCGGCAGTGACCAGCTTTTGCAGCTGCTCATGCTGGGGCAATTGGATGGGCTTTAGGCTAACCGCGTAGTTAATAGCGCTGTTAATATCGCTAAACTCCTGCGCACTCATGCCTGGCTCTAAAACCTGCGGCTTAAGCGCAAGGATGGTCTTGACCTGATTAGTGCGGCTAACGAGAGCGTAAACAGGCTTGGGATTAGCATTTTGTAGGCTTTGCTGTAGCTCAGTCAGTACTCGTACTAAAGCTTGCGCCTCTGCCGACTCGAGACGTACTGTTTGCGGTAGGATGTCCGCGGCGGCTAAAAGCTGCGCAGCTGTGGCCTTGCCCACGCCGGTAGTGGCGCTAACAAAGGCTTTGGCAAAATTAGCGCTGGGCAGGCTATTAGTAGCGCTAACGATGTCCGCCGGAGCAGCAGTCAAAATATTTAGTCCTGCCTGGGGCGGGGGCGCCACATAGGCTTTGCCCGGCAAAACGCAGCGGTAGCTGCTTTGGGCAGCGCCGATGTGCTTCAGGCTGTCGATAATGATGTCCTCTTGGGCATCGTCACATGCGCTTTGGGTAAGGATAATATTGCTGTTTTTACCAGTGAGCTCAAATATCAGCTTTTTCGTAATGATTTTGCTGGACTGGCCCAGCATGTCAATTTCCAAGGTTATGATGCGGTCGAGGCCACTTTGGTAAATCTTAGTGATGCGCCCCTCCTCCAAATGCTTGCGCAGCAGCATGCAAAAGCTAGGCGGAGTTTCGGGGTTTTCCGGCTGCTTGCTGGGAATGTAGAGCGCCGGGCTGGCGCCGTTCATATCGGCCATGAGTGCGCTCGTATCCCGCGTGCGCTTTACCAATAGCAGCACCGCATGCGGGCTAGGCATATACACGCGATAAATCTTGCTGCCCAAGAGCTCTGTATTTAAATTGTCCGTAACTAGTTTTAAAGTTAAGCCTTCTAGGTTCATAATAGTGAAGCCTCCATACCAAAAAAAGCCCGAAAGCATAGCTTTCAGGCTTACAAATCGTTGGCAGGGGTACTAGGACTCGAACCCAGATCGACGGTTTTGGAGACCGGTGCTCTACCATTGAACTATACCCCTATGGAGCGGAAAACGAGATTCGAACTCGCGACCCCCTCCTTGGCAAGGAGGTGCTC
>USBV01000106.1 GCA_900553055.1 uncultured Phascolarctobacterium sp. | reverse complement strand
TTCGAACCCTTGAGGCCATTGTACCAAGCCACTCATTTGCTAAAAATCACAGCTCGCCTGCTGATTACTTATTACTCAATTTCCTATTATTTATACGTTATTACTTTTTCATCCATTGCCAAGCTATAAGTGCAGCGAACACTGCAATACCGATGGCGTCGGTCACAAATCCGGGATACAAAAGCAGCGGCGCCAACGCAATCAGTGCTGCGCGCTCGATAATATTGCAGCGGCGCACCAGCCAACCCTCAAGACCAGCTACCAAGCCCGCAGTACCCAGCAGGGCTGTAAACACAGCCCACAACGATGCTGCCGTGGAGGCATTCGGGTCAACGCCAACCAAAAGCACCGGATTATCCAAGAAGAAGAACGGAATAATAAAGCCGATAATGCCCAAGCGCATTGCCCACAGGCCCGTCTTCGTCTGGTCCGAGCCCGCAATACCGCTCGCCACATAAGCACTAATCGCTACCGGCGGCGTAATATTGGAAAGGCAGGCATAAATCAGGCAGAACAAATGGCTCGTCAAGGGCGGCGTGCCTGCGTCAATCAACACCGGCACAGCCACGGCCTGCACGATAACATAAGCCGCCACACCGGGAACGCCCATGCCCAAAATAGTGGACATAATCATTACAAAGAAGCCCGTGAGATAAATATTGTTATTATCAACAATATTGAGGATCAAATAGCCCATATTCAGGCCCATGCTGGTCAGCGTTACCGTGCCAATGATGACACCGATGATAACGCAGCACACGCCTACAGAAATCGCACCCTTGGCACCCTCAACCGTGGCATCAAGAATAATCTTGGGCGTCATGCGCGTTTCCTTGCGCAGCCAGCTAGCAGCAATAGTGCCAAAAATGGAGAACACAGCTGCGTAAAGCGGAGTGTAGCCAGCGAACATCAAGCCGATGAGCATGACGAGCGGAATTACCAAGTGCCCCTGCTCCTTCACAACCTTCATCGCGTTAGGAATATTTTCCTTAGAAAGGCCGGAAAGTCCGAGCCGCATAGCCTCAAAATGCACTGCCAAAAGTAGGCCCACATAGTACAGCAACGCAGGAACAATCGCTGCCAGCATAACCTTAGTATAGCTAATGCCCAAAAATTCGGCCATAACGAAGCCCACCGCACCCATAATCGGCGGACAGAACCGACCGCCAGTGGATGCAACTGCTTCTACAGCACCGGCAAATTCCTTTTTATAGCCAGTTTGCTTCATCAAGGGAATCGTAATCGTGCCTGTAGTTGCTACGTTAGCCACTGCGGAGCCATTAATCATGCCCATAAGGCCGGAGGCCAGCACAGCTACCTTCGCCGGACCGCCCGGCGTTTGGCCAACAAGCGTTAGCGAAAAATCGTTGATAAATTTAGAAAAGCCGCTGTACTTTAAGTACGCGCCAAACAAAACAAAGAGAAAGATATACGTAGCCGAAACGCCGATACCAGTGCCTAAAACGCCCTGCGTGCCCCAAAATTGGGTAATCAAAACACGCTTTAGCGTAAAGCCATTGTGTCCTAAATAGCCCGGCAAAAATTCGCCAAACCAGTTATACGCGAGGAATATGAGCGCCAGCACAGCCAAATTGCCGGAAGCACGACGTGCTGCTTCAAAAACTACTAAAAGTGCCGCTCCCGCGATAAAAACCTCGTGCGTATCAATGCGTCCGCCCGTCATAGCGATGCGCTCGTAGTTCAAAATCAAATAGCCAAAGCTGCCCACGCCCGCAAGGATAAGCACAATATCCCATAGTGGCGGCAGCTTGCGCACACGCTTTTCCTTTTTAAAGGTTGGGAAAAGCAAAAAGGTAAAGAGCAGCAAAAAGATGCAGTGCATTGCACGCAAATTGATGGCACTAATCACACCAATCGTCGTAAAATACACCTGAAACGCTGCCCATACACACAACAAAAAGATGATTATTTTAGCCAGCGATCCTTGGTAGGTGCGCATGCGCGCTTCCGATTCCTTTTCCTCCAAAAGCTGCTGTGCCTTCTTATCCAGCTCTGCCTGAGTAATCTTTTTTTCTGTCATAAATATAAATCTCTCCTTACTACCATGCTACAAAACGGTCACAATATTGGGTACATTATACACCTTTCCTTAAACCTTGGCAATAAAAAGCTGTGCATTTGTCCACTTCAAAGGACAACGCACAGCCTTAAAGCCTTATTAATCTTCAGTAATTATTACTCTAGTGCCCACGCCCTTGGCCGGGCCATAAATGAGCTGCTTGAGCTCCGCCACATCCTCATTGCGCAAACGAATGCAGCCCTCGCTAGCCATGGTGCCAATAGAAGCGGGGTCATGTGTGCCGTGGATGCCAATACCAATCCAGCCCGTATCCAGCGAGATAAACCACGGTCCGTAAGCTCCCTCAATCACGCCCTTGCCATCGCCAAAATCGTGCGTCCAATAGCTGGCATCACAAATTTCTTCCACTACAAAGGGCACCTGAGCGGAGGGAACGCCCACGGCAGCACCAGCGTAGCGCGCAGGAATGGCAACAGCAGAGCCCCACGAGGTCGGCGTTCTATTATCGCCCGTCTTTTGTTTATCGCCGGGATTTTTGGCCACAGCAACGCCATATGTTCTAACCGGCGCTGCCAAGCCATCCTCAAACAGCTCCAGCCTATAGCTTTGCTTATGAATCTTGATTAGATGCTGCTGGTCAGCATAAGTAATTTGTGCTGCCAAAAGTGCTACAATCAGTGCTGTGAAGCAGACTAATTTGCTGCACCGAAACCTTCCTTTGCGATTCATAATCATCCTGCCTTTCCTAATAACTCTAAAGCTGCGACCAAAAGAACAGCGCATTGTCATTTGGGCCGCGGTTTAGCTCTATGATTTGTCCATTCACAATATACAATGAGTTCGATTTAGACTCCTGTAACGAAACGTTACTCGAAACAAATGTTTAAATATTATTCCCTTACAGCTGGAAAAATTCTACCTCCGGCGTTGCTCCCTTTTGCAGCGTGAGCACGGCAAAGCTAGGTTTAGAGCCGCCGCGAGGTCGTGAGGGACTGCCAGGGTTTATTAGCAGCGCGTTCCCATAATACTCACACAGGGGCACGTGCGTATGCCCAAAAACAACGATATCCTGGTCCAGCTCCTTCGCCCAATAGCCTAAATCGGCCTTCGTATTCCATTGAATATATTTATGCCCATGCGTAAGCCAAAGCTTAAAATTTTCTAAAACAAGAAACTCATCCACCTTGGCCCCATTAGCTACGATATCACAATTGCCACGTACCGCAACCGTATTAATACCTGTGAGATTATGCAAAAAAAGGGCATCCTCTGCATGGTCGCCCGTGTGCAGCCACAAATCCACTGGCGGAGTCACACTGAGCAGCTTGCGCATCGCCTGCATGCTGCCATGCGTGTCCCCGGTAATACCAATTTTCATTTCTTTTTGCTCCAGATAGCCACTAATTTGCGAATTGCCTTGCCGCGGTGGCTAATTTTATTCTTCTCCTGCAGCGAAGCCTCGCCCATGCCCTTGTGCAGCTCGGTGGACCAAAAAAGAGGGTCGTAGCCAAAGCCTTCTTCACCCAGGGGCTTGTGCAGCAGCATGCCTTCACAAATGCCGTCCACCTCATTAAGCACCTTGCCATTGGGCTCTGCCACGCACAAAGCGCAGCGGAAGCGGCAGGTACGCTTCACTTGGAATTTCATATTCATCAAAAGCAGATTATTATTTTCTTCATCCGTAGCCTTTTCACCCGCATAACGAGCGCTGCGCACACCCGGAGCGCCATCCAAGGCCTGCACCTCCAGGCCGCTATCATCGGCAATGCAGGGCTTACCCAAGCGCTTAGCATAATAGGTTGCCTTCAAGCGCGCATTGGCCGCAAAGGTACGACCGTTTTCTACTGGCTCATCTATGGGCTCAAAATCTGCCAAATACTTGATTTCAATCGGCAAATCCTTCATCAAGGTCTTAAACTCCTCCACCTTGCCCTGATTATGGGTGGCGACTACTAATTCCTTTAACATGTAAAATCCTCATTTCACTTAAATATTTTCAACAGTGCCGGTAGCAATATCCTGCATTAAAACATACTGCCATTTGCCAGCCTTCTTCTCGCGCAACGCCTCATCATAGGCCTTAGCACGGCATTGGGCGCAAATATTTCTGGGCAAGCACACAATAAACGCACTTTGATCGCCAAAGCGTGTGCCCTCGGCGGCAGTTTGAATGGTAAAATAACCACCACAGGCGCGATAAGCGCAATAACGCAATGTTTCCACCTGCTCCTCACGAATGCCCTCTTCGTCATAATAAATATGCTTACGGCGCTGCCATACCCCATTGCATTTAGCCAGCAGCCTTTGCTGCATTTCCTCGCGTTTGAAGTAAATTTCCCCGGCCTGACTAATGAGCTGGTCCACTCTTTGGTTACAGCGCGGGTCGCTGCGGCGCAAAAGGCTCATATCCGGCTCCACAACCTTGCTATAGTCCATGCCGGCCATGGCTAGGATGATGCCCGTGTTTACATAGGGGAGCGCACTTTCAATGGAATAGCCACCCTCTAAAACAGCAATATCCGCCTTCAGCTTATCGGCCAAACGGGCATAGCCTGCGGCAGTAACCTGCATCGAAGCCAGCGGGTCGCTAAAATGATTATCCTGACCGGCGCTGTTAATAATCAGCTCAGGCTCGAAATCCTCCAAAATATGGCTGATGAGGCCATCATATAAACGGTGCAGGCCCTCGTCACCAGTTCCAGGCAGCAGCGGCAGATTAATATTAGTGCCCCACGCAGCAGGACTGCCCGCCTCCTCAGGAAAGCCCGTACCGGGATACAAAGTGCGTCCATCCTGATGGAAGGAAATATAGAGCGTATTGGGGTCGTGATAAAAAACATCCTGGGAGCCATCGCCATGGTGCACATCCGTATCTACCACAGCAATCTTGCGAATACCATACTTGCTCCTTAAATATTCTACCATTATTGCTTCAATATTAACAGTACAAAATCCACGAATTCCGTGCACAACTCGCATCGCATGGTGTCCGGGCGGGCGCACCAGGGCGAAGGCACGCTGCACCTCGCCCTTCATCACAGCATCGGCAGCAACTAAGCAGCCACCGGCAGAGGTTAAATGAGCCGGGGTTATTACCCGGGAAATAGCGGGCACGCCCACATGAGCTCGCTGCAAATCGTTGATTTCCGCTAGTCGAGGACGATATTCGCGAATTTCCTCGCAATCGAATAAGCCCTCCTCTTCTAATTGGTCGCGAGTATATAAAAGGCGCTCCTGACGCTCGGGATGGCCCGGAGAAATCATCCAGTCGAAGGCCGGGAAAAAGACTAAGCCCAATGTGTTTTTTCCATTCTTAGCCATCAGAAGTCCACCTCCTTGCCCTCTACCTTGTGCAAAATGCCCGGCTTGAGCTGCATACGCAGGCTGTAAATATCGCCTGTGTCGTAATAGCCGTGCACGGTATTAAAATGCTCATAGCTAATGAGCTCCGTTTCCTGGTCCGGCAACTGCCACGCCGCTGT
>USBV01000105.1 GCA_900553055.1 uncultured Phascolarctobacterium sp. | reverse complement strand
ACCTGCCTTTTGCAACGCCTCCAGCACCAGCTGACGATTGCGCGGCGCACGGTACTGCATCAAAGCACGCTGCATCGCCTTATCATGCGGATGGCGCGCTACAAAAACGCTTTCACCCGTAGCAGGGTCCACGCCGGAATAATACATCGCCGTCGCAGCACTACCGGGCGTGGGGATAAAGTCCTGCACCTGCTCCGGCTGATGCTTGATATCACGCAAAAACTCTGCTAATTCAATAGCATTATTCAGCGTGCAGCCAGGATGGCTGCTGATAAAATAGGGTACTAAATATTGGGGCAGGCCTAATTCCTTATTCTTTTTAGCATAGGCCCGCATAAATTTTAAATAAACATCCTTGCCCGGCTTGCCCATGCGCTTGAGTACCGGCGGCGCAATATGCTCGGGCGCAATTTTTAACAAACCGCTAATATGATAGCGGCACAAAACATCCAAAAATTCCTGCTTTTTATCCGCGAGCAAATAATCATAACGAATACCGCTGCGAATGAAAACCTTTTTGATGCCCGGCAACGCTCTCAGCTTAGCTAAAAGCTCAATATAATCGCTGTGGTCCGCATCAATATTAGGACAGGGCTCGGGGAAGAGGCACTGCCTATCCTTGCACACGCCATATTTTAACTGCTTTGCGCAGGAGGGATGACGGAAGTTGGCCGTAGGACCACCCACATCGTGGATATAACCCTTAAAGCCAGGCAGCTTAGCAATAAGCTTTGCCTCACGAATAATCGACTCATGGCTGCGCGCCTGAATAATGCGTCCCTGGTGCGCATGAATCGCGCAGAAGGCACAGCTGCCAAAGCAGCCGCGACAGCTCACAATACTAAACTGCACCTCTTCTAGCGCAGCTACGCCGCCCTTGGCGTCGTAGCTGGGATGCCACTCGCGCACATAGGGCAAATCATAAATGGCGTCCATTTCCTCCTGCGTCAAGGGATACACAGGCGGATTTTGCACGATAAACTTATTCTGCCCCCGCTGCACCACCGGCTTGCCATAAAACGGGTCCTGCTCGCGGCTCTGCAGATGATAAGCCTGTGCAAAGAATTTTTTATCATCGCGAATAGCTTTCCAGCCCGGCAGCTTCACGTACTCCTGCCCTTCGGGCAGCACATCACAAGCATATGCCGTGCCGCGGATATAATGCATGTCCTCCATGCTGGCTCCGCCAGCAAGATAGTCCGCAATTTCCACAATCTGCTTTTCGCCCATGCCATATACTAAAAGGTCGGCGCCACTGCTTTCTATAATAGAAGGCAGCAGCTTGTTTTCCCAATAATCAAAATGCACAAAGCGGCGCAAACTGGCCTCAATGCCGCCGATTACCACCGGCAGCTGGGGCCACAGCTGCTTCGCCAGCTTTGCATATACCGCCGTGGCATGGTCGGGCCGCTGGCCCACCTGGCCGCCGGCCGTATACTTATCGACGGAGCGAGGATTTTTCGCTGCTGTATAATGGCACAGCATGGAATCAAGATTGCCGCCGCTAATCAGCACGCCCAAACGGGGCTTGCCCAAAGCAGCAAGGTTTTCTGCCTGGGACCAATCGGGCTGGCACAGCAGTGCAACCTTGTAGCCCTGTGCTTCCAGCACACGGCAAATCACTGCCGGTCCAAACGAGGGATGGTCCACATAGGCATCGCCACTAATGAACAAAAAGTCCAGCTGCTCCCAGCCACGCTCTGCAATTTCTTCTCGGGAAATAGGTAAAAATTTATTCATGCAAAACTCCTAAAAGTCTTCTATTGCTTGGTATCAGCAGCACTAGCCTCAGCAGGCGTAGTAGTAGCAGGCTCTGTCTTAGCTACAGGCTTAATACTAGCAGGCTCTGCCTTCTCTACCTTAGCTGCAGGCTTAATAGTGACAGGCTCTGCCTTCTCTACTTTCACTGCAGGCTTAGTATAGGCGGGCTCTGCTTTTTTTGCTTGCGCCTCGGCCTTTACTGGCGGAATAGCCTTTTTTTCTTCCTGGGTGCCCTGCAGGGTATAGGTCTTCACCTGTACACCGTGCTGCCCCTGTAAATCCACGGGCTCGCCGTTAAAAACAACCTTCACTACACCGATATTGCCGTATTTTACGATAAGCTTTTCCTTAGCCTCAAAGGTTTTTTTATCCTTAGCTTTGAGAATGCCGGCAAAAATTTCCTTGCCCTCGGCCTGCACCTCCAGCCAGCAGTCACCGGTGGCCTCCAGCTCTACCTGCACCTTATCCCACACTACTGCGGGCTTGGCTGGCTGCTTCACCTTTTGTGTTTCGCTGGCCACAGTCAGAGGACGATGCTTAAAATAATCAATCGCCTTGGGAATGCCAAAATAGCCTCCCGCCAAAACAAGCAGCACTACTACACCGGCAAGGCATTGCCTAACATTCACATGGGGCAGCTCAAAGCGGCCTGTGCCACTGCCCACATCGCGCGGGTCCTTCAGCTGGATATTCAGCTTCACCTTATCCACCTCGCGAATACCAGCGCTTTTTACAGCCTCCTTCGCCACACCTGCAGCGCCAGCCTTGTACAGCTGCACCAGCTCCGGGCCGTTTAAGCCTAAAAAATTGCCATAATTGCGAATCATGCCCTTCATGAAAACCTCGCCGGGCGTCTTGTCATATTCATCCCGCTCCAAGGCCTCCAAATAACGGCTGCGAATGCTGGTACCCTTTTCAGCATCGGCCAAGGAAAGACGCTTTGCCAAACGTGCTTCCCGCAAAATCGTACCAACTGTTTTTTCACTATCCATTGTCAGTACCTCCACTAATCACGTTTTAGGAAGCGCTCCTCGGCCTCCTGTCTCGACATAATAACCTCCCTGGGCTTGGAGCCAACCGATTGTCCCACAATGCCCAGCTCCTCCATGGTATCCACAAGGCGTGCCGCTCTGGTATAGCCAATGCGGAAACGTCGCTGCAGCATGGAACTGGATGCCTGACCCATATCCAAAACCAAGCTCAAAGCATCCGCAAACAATTCATCCTCGGCTTCCTCCCCGCCATTATTTTTATTCTTACTGTCACATTCCAGCTCCTGCTCCGTCACCGCTTCGGTGTAGTTTACAGGAATGGACTGCTTCACAATAAAGTCCACAATTTTATTTAATTCATCGTCGGTAACAAAAGCACCCTGCACGCGCACGGGCTTATTAAAGCCGATGGGATAAAAGAGCATATCGCCCTTGCCCAAAAGCTTTTCGGCGCCACCCATATCGATAATGGTACGGGAGTCCGTTTGCGATGAAACAGCAAAGGCAATACGCGAAGGAATATTGGCCTTCACGATGCCGGTGATAACATCCACGGAGGGCCTTTGCGTTGCCAAAATCAAATGAATACCGGCCGCACGCGCCTTTTGCGCCAAGCGCAAAATAGCGTCCTCCACATCCACCTTAGCCACCATCATCAAATCAGAAAGCTCGTCGATGATGATAACGATAAAGGGCATCTTTTCCTCAGCCTGCGCGTTGTAGCTATTAATCTCACGCACATGGCTTTCAGCAAAGGCATTATAGCGACGCTCCATTTCTGCCACCGCCCAATGCAGCGCAGAGGCCGCCTTTTTCGGCTCCGTCACAACGGGTGTGAGCAAATGGGGAATGCCGTTATAATTGGACAGCTCTACCACCTTGGGGTCCACCAAAATCAGCTTCACCTCTTCCGGGAGAGCCTTATATAAAATACCGGCGATAATAGTGTTAATGCACACGGATTTACCACTACCAGTGGAGCCCGCCACCAAAAGGTGGGGCATTTTAGATAAATCAGCAGAGATAATATCGCCGCTGATGTCCTTGCCCAAGCCGATGCACAGCTTGGAGGGAGCAAGGCGCACCTTGGCGTCCTCCACAACCTCTCTAAAGCACACGGTGTCATTCTTCGTGTTGGGCGCTTCAATGCCGATGGCTGATTTGCCGGGGATGGGCGCTTCAATACGCACGCCCGGCGCCGCTAGGCGCAGGGCAATATCATCCGCAAGGTTCACAACCGAGCTAACCTTTACGCCGGGCGCAGGCTCCAGCTCGAAGCGTGTTACGGAAGGTCCGCGAGTAACGGCAATAACCTTGGCCCGCACTCTAAAATCGGCCAAGGTTTGCTCTAAAATAGCGCATTGCTCCATAATATCGCGCTGATAGGAGTTCGGGTCGCTAATCTTAGGGCTATTCAAAAGCTCCAGCGGCGGCATCATATAGGCCGGCTGCGCCGCAGCCGCCTCCTGCTCTGCTGCCTGAGCTTTGTGCTCAGCACTAGGCTCGCTCGCAGCTGCGTCCGGCGCAGCTACAGCAAAAGTCTCCTCCGCTTGCTCCGCGCCTTGAATCTTCTCGGCGCTATCATAAATCGCAATTTGGCGTTCCTCTACAGCTGCTGCAGGCTCCGCTTCAGGCTCCATTTCGAAGCTGCTTCTATCCTGCTGAGCAACGCTTTCAGCCTGCTTTTGCTCGCGATACTCGTTATGAATAACGCTACGTGGCTCCACGCTAACGCCAGCAGTACGCTCGGCCTCAGGCCTCGGCTGCACTGCAGGCTCCGGGGCAGGCGCTGTGCCATCCAAAAAGCGATGCTCCGGCATGGGCGTAGGCGCATCCGTATTATCGTAGTTAATGACGGGGCGCAAAACGATATTGCGCTCCCTATCGAACTCACGCTGACTATCCTGCCATTCCGGCAATTGAATCGGGTCCTGCTCCAGCTCCTGCTTCACAGGCTCCTTTTCATAGGGATTATCCCCGCCTCCTAAAATGCGCTTAAAGGAGGACTTTTTCTCGATACCATCAGTGAAGCTGCCAAACTCGCCACTGCGATAAGCCTTTTCAATGCTATTTCCCTTTGCAGGCTTGGCCTTGCTAGCAGCCCCCTCTGCTTGCTGGGGCTTACCAAAGCTAATGGGCTTAAAGATATTTTTAGTACCCTTCTGCACAGGCTCTTCCTCCTGCTGCAGTGCTTTTTCCAGCTCCTCGTCGCTCTTACCGGTGATATCGGCCACTAAATCCTTAAGCCAATCGGCAATAATCCCCACTGGCAAAAGCATTCCCAAGGCACACAACCACCCCAGGCTCAAGGCCAGCAAACTGCCAATGCCACCCAAAAAACGATGCAACGGCAACACGATGAGTGCGCCCAAAAGGCCACCGCCCTCGGGCAGCAAATGAGGTGTAAGCTCTTTGGCCATGGGCACAAAAACATGATGAGCTGTGCCTAAAAGGCACAGCATCACCAAGAAAATAGCTAGTGTTTTTTTCTGCCACAGGGCAAGCTTACCCTCCACAAACAGCTTCCAGCTCAGCAAAAAGCAGGCCAAAGGCAGCACAAAGCTGCCCTTGCCCAGTAAATACAGCTCGCACTTGGCTACAAAGGCCATAATCCCGCCCTCTGCATCCATAAACAATGCTGCACCGGTCAACAGGCCCAGCAGCAAAAAGAAGCCTGCTACATAAGCTGCTGCTTTAGAATCAGTATGCTGTTGTTGCTTCTTTTTTACATTACCTTTAGCCAAGCTAAAACTCCTAACTCAATCTCAAATTTCCATAATAATGGGCAAAATCATCGGACGGCGGCGAGTACGCTCATACAAAAAGCGTCCCAAGCTGTCGCGCACAGTGGATTT
>USBV01000104.1 GCA_900553055.1 uncultured Phascolarctobacterium sp. | reverse complement strand
CCATCGGCGTAGCGCCGCTGTGGTCTGCCATGCCCTGTAGGTGAAGCTTAAAGCGCGTCGGCGCGGCAATATTACGCACAATACCGATTTGTATGCCCTTTTCCTCCAGCACCTTGCCCTGCTCGATATGCAGCTCGCTAAAGGAGGCGTAGTGCCCGGCACTAATCACTGCATCAGCATATTTTTCCGGGTCGCAGCCCCATTGGCGCAGCGCTTCGATAAAGCTAATGTCATCCTTTTTGCCTCCCTTATTGAGCTTTTCCGGAGTTGCAGCACCTGTTAATAGCTTGCTGCCCATGGTAGCAAAGCCAAAGCGGCTAGACTCTTCGGCCCTAAAAATAATCACCTCAATACTGCGCTTGAGCTTAGCCTCGCGCAGCATATACAGCGCTTCCAAAGCGCCTACTACGCCGCACATGCCGTCATAGGCGCCACCGTGAATAACAGTGTCCAAATGGCTGCCACAGGCTACAACAGGTAGGCTGCTATCACTGCCCTCGCGGCGCAAAAACACATTGCCCACAGCATCCTCGCGCAGGCTAAGTCCCAAATCCTTAACCTGCTCTAAGAGCCAGCTTTGTGCTTCCTTGTCTAAAGGACTATAGGCCAAGCGAGTTACGCCCTGCTCGGAAGCAGTGAATTTGGCTAAGCCTGTTAAAAGTGCATTTATTCTTTCTTTATTAACTGTTAACATTAAATTTTCCTCCTCATTTGTTAGCATATTATAACAGTAATAGCCTGCATCGATAAGGACGCAGGCTATACATAATGAACATGCTTATTCGTTCAAAAGGTTTAGCTTAGCAAACAGCTTGAACAAGAGACTCATGATAATTGCTACCAAGGTAGCCAGCACCATGCCCTGCACGCTAAACGCGCCAAAGGAAATCTTAGCGCCGGATAGGCCAATGATCATGATTACAGAGGTCATAACCAAATTGGAGGACTTGCTGTAATCCACCTTGCTCTCTACCAAAACGCGGAAGCCGCTAGTTGCAATAACGCCGAAGAGCAGGATGCAGATGCCGCCCATAACCGGCACCGGAATGCTGTGAATCAGCTGGGACAGCTTGCCACAGAAGGAGAGGATAATAGCAAACACAGCTGCACCACCAATAACCCAAGTGCTATAAACCTTAGTGATAGCCATAACGCCAATATTTTCACCATAGGTGGTGTTGGGAGTAGCACCGGCAAAACCGCTCAGCACGTTGGAAAGACCATCGGCGAAGAGGGAACGGGATAGGCCTGGGTCCTTAATCAAATCACGGTCAACAATGTTGCCGGTTACCACCAAGTGGCCAATATGCTCGGCTAATACTACTAGAGCTGCCGGAGCTATAATCATGATGGCATTGATATCAAATACAGGTGCATAAAACTGGGGCATTTGGAACCAGGGCGCATCCAAAACCGGTTGGAAGTTGACCATACCCAGGCAGAAGGCGAAGATATAGCCACAAACTACACCAAACAAAATGGGAATAATGCTCATAAAGCCCTTAAAGGCAACGGAGCCGATAACGCCAATGGCTAAGGTAAACATGGATACAGCAATATTACTGCCCACGATTTTGTCGCCGGTAAGGCCTGCCATGCCAGCAGCAGTTGGAGCCAGCTCGAGGCCGATGACCGCAATGATGGCGCCCATGGCTGCAGGTGGGAAGATTATATCTATCCACTTCGTGCCGACCATATGGATGATAAACGAGAACAGCATGAATAACAATCCGAAAACGATGAAGCCGCTCTGCGCATGATTATAGCCGCTTTGAGAAATAATCAGCATAACAGGTGAGATGAAGGCGAAGCTGGAGCCTAAATAAGAGGGAATTTTGCCCTTGGTAATGAAGATATAGAGCAGCGTGCCCACACCGTTCATAAACAAACAAGTTGTAGGATTAACATTGAACAAGAAGGGCACCAACACGGTAGCACCAAACATCGCAAATAGATGCTGTAAGCTCAAAGGAATGTTCAGCAGTAGGGGCGGACGCTCTTCGACCTGAATTACTCTGTGTTCCAAAATCAACAACCTCTTTTCTTTAAATTTGCTACTGTTAATTTTATGTTGAAACGCAATTAAATGCAAGGGGTTTAAGACAATTTTCTAATGTATACTTTACTTAATGCGAGTGCGTTGACCATTGGATTCCACCCAGATAATATCGCTAATCGTAACCTTGTCCTTGACAACCTTGAAGGCATTACTTTCAAAATCGCCTAAGTCCGTACTGATAACAACGTCGTGGAAGGAGAGCTCTTTATTTTGGTCATCGAAATTACCCCTAATACTATTAAAGGGCACAAACATAACAGTTCCCTTGCCCGATTTAAAGCTACCATAGGTGATGTTATTGGCGTTTTTACCCAAATAACGGAATTTAATATCCAAATCAACCTGACAATTTATCAAGGCATTTTTAGCCGCAACCGCTGCCATTAAGTCCTTGGCCTTCACATCGATTCGGTAATGGCGATTATCAAAATGGTAGAGTCCATAAGCATCTAAGGTGCCACCAAAAATACTGCCCGTTACATCCTGCAAGGCAATCAATCCATTAGCATAGTGATAATTTCCCTGCACCTTTGTAAAGCTCAGGCCGGGGATATGCAGCTCCTTTAGGGCTACGGAGCCATCTATTTCCGGTCTAGGCAACGTTCCCTTCATCTCACCGGTTATGGTCATGGGGTCATTGGCGTTGGATAAGCCCAAGGATGCAGGCACAACGTCATAAAGGCCAATATTCAGAGACACTTTTTGCTCACCCTGAAGCTGCACAGTGCCGTCAATACTAATGCCTTCGCCCACCATGGTGCCACCAAACCTGCCCGCTGACATTTTGATATGCAATAATTCATGCTTCGTTATCTGCAGCTTGGCATCCACATCGTTTAAAACGAAAAGGCGCTTCATATAATGAGCCGTTATGCTCGTATCCTTCAAAAGCAGTGTTATATTAGGCAAGCGCTGGGGCAGCTGTAGATTTTGTGGTGGCTTTGCTTTAAGAGGGATAATCTTCTTAGGCTTTTCCGTGGGAGGCTGCTGACGCAAAATATCAACCCGCATATTCTTATCAAAGCCAATATGCAAATCTGCCTGCTCCAGCTCCAGCTCCCTAATACTATCCGTCGTAGCTTTGCCCCACACTATATCCCATGGCCTTACCTGTAAGCGGGCCTTGGGTGCTGCAATAATCGTTTCGCCGGCAGGATTCGTCCAGCGCAGATTGGTAAAATAAACATTCCCCCATAAATCCGCCGCTAGCTCCTCAGCAGTAACCGTGCCCACCAGCACTTTTTGTTTAGCCATATATTTATTAAAAATTTGCGCTGCATTACCGCTCATAAGCTGGCATAGACCTAAAAAAGCTCCATATAATACTAGTAATATAAAACATACTCCGGCTATGATTTTCCATTTATGCCAATTTTGAAATCTATTCATAAAAAACACCCTTTAACGCCATTTTCTAGAGCCCTGCAAGCACCATCTTTCTTGACAAAACTCACGAAAATGATATAATAAATTTATTGTATTGTAAACAAAATCTTCCGTAAACGCCCATGGCGGATTACGCTTTTATATTTATAAGGAGTTCGTTAATGCTCAACATCTTTTTCTCTCTATTTCTTTTTGGTATGCTGATAACACTCTGCATTAGAGTTTTTACTAAAGCAGTAAAGCTGCAGCAGCCCGTCAACAGCAAAGAAGCCGCTCTTTTAGTAGCCCTCTCCTTGGGCTGTCTTTTGGCGCTCAATGCCGGGGCTAGTGCCGTTTATCACACCCAGCTTTTCTTTTAAACTTAATATGACGGATATGACAGCAAAACCCGCATCGCTTGATGCGGGCTTTTTTATTACTTCATAATGCGTTTGATGCGAAAATTTGTTTCGAGTAACGTTTCGTTACAGGAGTCTAAAACTTACTCTTTGTCCAATTATAATAGACATTTTAGATTTAAACTTCTATTTCTCGCTACCAATCACATTGGAATATGCAGTCTTAACACTCACCCCATCAATGCTACCTAATTTGCCGGATAAAGCGCTGATTGCGTCGTTAGGAGCATCCACTGCCACGCAAATGATATTCACATTTTTGGCGCGATAGGGCAAGCCCATGCGCCCGATAATATACTTGGCATAATTGTGCAAAAGATTGTTGAGATTTTCCACTGCTTCCTCTTTAGAAACGATAATGGAAATTACTGCTACTCTGGTATCCATAGGTTTTCCTCCTCCAATTAGTAATACTGTTCAATGTACTTATAGGCTTTGTCGAAGAGCTCTTTGTCCTTGATTCGATATTTAACCATTTTATTCACTCTTAACACCTCATTAGTATTACAAGCTCTACCATTAGCCAAAGGAATTCACATCCTCCTTCATTTTCTAAAAATAATTATATCACAAAGTGTTCGTAAAAATAGTATTATTTCACGAACGTTCTTCTGTGATTATATTATACACCATTTTCAAAAATGAATCTTCAAAGCATATACTACGTAATATATTAGCCAGTTTTAGTGTCCACCTCTTGAAATTTATACGCATTAGGCGTATAATAACTCTAAGGAGGGAGCATATGAAAAGACGCGAACTTCTTAAGCTCTTTACTAACGCTGGTTGGTATTTCCTTCGTAATGGTGCAAATCATGACATTTATACAAATGGCAAAGACAATGTGCCAATTCCAAGGCATCCTGATATCAACGAAGTCTTGGCTAGAGCTTTAATCAAAAAGTGGGGACTGAAATAGTCCCTACTTTTCAATAGTTTATTTAAAGGAGGATACATATATGGACGTTATAGCTTATCCTGTATTATTCGAAAAAATTGAAGATATGTATCTTGTGACCATTCCTGATATCGATCAAATAACTCAAGGTAAAGATTTAACTGATGCTATTGCTATGGCCAGAGACCTGATTAGCCTTTGGGTTATGGATCTTGAAGATGCAAAAAAAGTAGTTCCTAAGCCGGGCAGTGTTAAATTTGAAGTGCCTAAAGGCGCTTTTGTTTCCTATGTCGACGCCAATATAACCGAGTATAGAAAAAAATATGGTTATAAAATTGTGAAGAAGAATTGTTCCATCCCTGCGTGGCTTAACACTAGAGCAGAAGAATTAGGACTAAACTTTTCTAAAATATTACAAGAAGCATTAATAGAAAAGATTGGTGCTAGCTATTCATCACATTGACAACCACAAAAAACTAAAAGCGACTAATGACCTCAAAATCATTAGTCGCTTTCACTTTATCTCACCAATCTTTAACCCAAAGAATTGGACCAATTCTGGTGGAGATGAGGGGAGTCGAACCCCTGTCCGAAGATATTGCCATACAACTTTCTCCGAGCGCAGACGACATATTTTATTTCGCTTCCCAAATGCCTATCGACGGGCGTTCAAGTTGCTATTCTGTAGAGTTTCCCTCACGGCCCACAGAAATCGGCCACAAGGTATCCCACATATTGACTGTCTTTCCTCGCCTGTAGGAGGAGCTCAGAAGACAGTTAGCAGTTAAGCTGCTAAAGCGTATTCTTTATCAGCGTTTATATTTAAACGTCCCAACAGTTAACGTGTGCCAGACCACGGCTCGCTTATCGTACACCACCTATCCCCGTCGAAACCAGTACATCCCCT
>USBV01000103.1 GCA_900553055.1 uncultured Phascolarctobacterium sp. | reverse complement strand
CGGGCTCAGCCTCGGCGGCAGCGGCTTGCTGAGCGCGCTTTTGCAAAATTTCGTAAGCAGATTCGCGGTCGATAGCCTTGGCATATTTTGTATGCAGCGGCGTTTCCTGAATCGCCTGACGGCGCACCTCGTCGGAGCAGGTACCCAGATAGCTGCGCGGCGGCATTACATACGCGCGCTGTACCATGGTGGGCACGCCTTCCTCGTCCAGCAGGGATACCAAAACCTCGCCGGTGCCCAGCTCGCCTAAAGCGGCCTCTGCATTCAAGTCAGGGTTGGGGCGGAAGGCTTGCGCTGCGGCCTTCAGGCCCTTGCGCTCCTTCGGAGTATAAGCGCGCAGCGCGTGCTGCAGCTTGTTGCCCAATTGCGCCAAAACACTGTCGGGAATATCCGCGGGCTGTTGGGTAATAAAGTAAATACCAATGCCCTTGGAGCGAATCAAGCGCACAATTTGCTCCACCTTGTCCAGCAGGGAGCGGGGAGCATCCTTAAAGATA
The DNA here is from genome assembly GCA_900553055.1 of uncultured Phascolarctobacterium sp. Classification (GTDB taxonomy): domain Bacteria; phylum Bacillota; class Negativicutes; order Acidaminococcales; family Acidaminococcaceae; genus Phascolarctobacterium_A. The sequence goes on along the minus strand of USBV01000103.1, from coordinate 5,176 downwards.
AGATGTGCTTCGTCAAAGAAGAAGACCATCTTAGGCTTATTCAAATCGCCTGCTTCGGGCATCATTTCGTAAAGCTCGGAGAGCATCCACAGCAGGAAGGTGGAATAGAGCAGGGGGTTTTGGAAGAGCTCGGTGCAGTGCAGCAAATTGATAACGCCGCGGCCATCGCTGTCGGTAGCAAACCAATCCTTGATATCGAGCGCAGGCTCGCCAAAGAAGATGTTGCCGCCCTGGTCCTCCAAGCGCAGCAGCGCTCTTTGAATGGCGCCGATGCTTTGGGAAGAAACGTTGCCGTACTCCATTTTAATTTCAGCGGCATGGTCGCCTACATATTGCACCATGCTGCGCAAATCCTTAAAGTCTAAAAGCAGCAAGCCTTGCGCATCAGCAACGCGAAAGACAATATTCATAACGCCGGATTGGGTATCGTTGAGCTCCAGTAAACGGCTCAAAAGCTCCGGACCCATATCGGAGATGGTGGTGCGCACGGGCAGACCCATCTTGCCATACACATCCCAGAAGCGCACGGGATAGCCGGCAAATTTCCATTCCATGTCCAAGCCCAGTTTGTTTTTAATACGCTTTTGGAAGCCTTCGCTGTCCTCGCCGGGTAAAATCATGCCGGAAACGTCGCCCTTGATATCAGCCAGGAAAACGGGCACGCCCATTTCGCTAAAGCTTTCGGCCAAAACCTTTAAGGTAACGGTTTTGCCGGTGCCGGTGGCGCCGGCGATGAGGCCATGGCGATTGGCCATTTTGGGGGTTAAGTAAATGCCGCCCTGGCTATTTTGGCACAGCCAAACCTTGTGCAGCTTGGGTAAATACATATGGTAACCTCCTTAAAAATGAGTAGTAAGTTTTTAGAACATGCGCCGCTTCCACAAAAAGAGGGCGCTGCCGATGGCCACCACGAAGGCTAAGCATACGACGATGGCAAAGCCATAGGGGCTGTCGGCGAAGGGAACATGCACATTCATGCCCCACAGGCCGCTGATGAGTGTGGGGATGGCCAGCAAAATGGTGACCGAAGCCAAGAATTTCATGACTAGGTTCAGGTTGTTGCTGATAATGCTGGCAAATACTTCCATCATGCTGTTAAGAATGTGGCTATACATCTCAACCATTTCCACAGCCTGCTTATATTCAATGATAACATCATCCAGCAAATCCTCGTCCTCCTCGTACACCTTAATGAGGTGTTGGGAAGCACTGGCGTTAGCATTACGCAAACGCAGCAGCCTTTCCATAACGATGGAATTACTGCGCAGGGAGGTAGAAAAATAGGTCAGAGATTTTTGCAAATCGAGCAAATTAAAGAGCTCGTTATTTTCCATGGACTGACGCAAGTGAATTTCCAACTCATCCGTGCGTTTGATGATAATGCGGATATACTTTAGATATAAAGTGGCAGATTTATACAAAATTTGGAAGAGAAAACGCGTCTTCTTAAAGGTGCTGAAGAGGCGGGCGTTGTGACTGCCAAAGTCGGCGGTGACGCCATTGGCCTCCAAGCAAACGGTGGTGATGCCGTTTTCCGTGATGATGATGCCCAAGGGCAGGGTATCATAATCCTTGTTGCTGCGGAAGAAGGGGATATCCACCAAAATCAAAATTTGGTCATCTTCGACCTCGATACGGGATTTTTCTTCTTCGTCCAGTGCGGCGCTCAAAAAGTCCATTTGAATGCCGGTGGCAGCAGCTACTTCCTGCAATTCGTCCTCAGAGGGCGCCACTATGTCCAGCCAATAGCCTTTTTCTAAATTGTCCAGCTCCAATTCGTCCAGACCATTATCCGAACTTTTTACAATCTTGTACATAGTGAACCCTCCTTTCCTAATACTCCCTTGATTTTAAAATATTTGTTACTTACAGAAAAGATTTGATGGCCTTTGCCAATTGGTCCGCACAGCTGGTGCCGCGCATGCCGCATTGGTTGCCTTCGAGCAAAGCAGCTATTTCCAGCGCATCCTTGCCCTCGACTAGCTTGCTAATTGCAATCAAATTTCCGGGGCAGCCGCCGGTGAAATGTACATTGTGCAGCTTGCCATCGATAATATCAAAATTTATTTTGCGGGAGCACACTCCCTGGGGTGCATATTCAAACATAAACTTCCCTCCAATACATATAACATACATTACAAAGTTCGACAAGAAAGAGTAAAATCCTTTTTCTTTGCTGGCTAACAGAAAAAATTTTGCGTAAAATTTTGGCAAAACGTTTTGCAAATATTGGGCAGCTTTTTGCGCGAAAGGCTTTTATTTATCCTTAAGAGTTGATATAATAAAAGGTAATTTATTGCCGTGTGTAGTATGGTAGTAAGTGCCCTCTTTGGGGGCATATCGTGCGTGCAAAGAAGCATGGAAGAAAGGTAGTGTTTTTATGTCTATTCAATTATTCATCGTGTGCGCTTACATTGCGCTTCTTTTTGGTATCAGCTTTTGGGTTAAAAAGAGAGCTGACGCTGGCTCCACAGCCTTCCTTTTGGCCAGCCGCAAGCTGACCACCATTTTGGTAGCTGTTAATGTTACGGGCTTGGCAGTTGGTGCTGCCTCTACCGTTGGCGTAGCGCAAAGAGCGTTCGGCGTAGGCTTATCCGCAGGCTGGTATAATGGTGCATGGTCCATCGGCGCCATCGTTATGGGCTTAGTTGCAGCCGGTAAGCTGCGCTCTATGAAGGTTTCTACCATCCCTGAGTTTTTCGAAAACTATTATGACACCAAGGGACGTTTGATTGGCGCCATTGGTTTGATTATTATCATGGGCGTAATCACATCCCTGCAATATATGGCAGGCGGCGCGATTTTGTCCTCTTTGCTGCCCAACATTTTTACCTTCAAAACTGGTATGATTATGAGCGCAGTGGTATTTATCGGTATCACCCTGATTGGTGGCCTGTGGTCCTCCGGCCTGTCCAATATCGTCAGTGTAACCTTGATTTATGTTGGTATCATTTATTCCGCAACCCAATCTGTAGCTAATGTTGGTGGCTGGGACGCAATGGTTGCTAAGCTGCCCAATGCGGAGATTATGGCTTCTCCGATTGCCGGCTTGCCCTTGGCCGTTATTATTGGTAACATCATCGTTATGATTACCCAAACCATTACTGCGCAAGGCCCCGTGCAATTTGCCTGCGCTGCCGAAAATGTTAAGGCAGCTCGTAACGGCTACCTTCTGGCAGGCTTAATGATTTTCCCCGTTGGCTTCATCTGCGCTGTTGTTGGCGTGGTTGCGAAGGTTATGTTCCCGGAAATGCCCATGAGCCAGGCAGCTCTGGCTATGCCCAAGGTTATTATGAGCCTTGACCCCTTGGCCGGTGGTGTAACCTTGGCAGCAATGTGGGCTGCGGACGTATCCACTGCCTGCGCTATTTTGATGGGTACTGCAACTTTGTTCACCCAAGATATTTATAAACGCTTTATTAACCCCGGAGTAGCCGAGGCAAAGGCTGTTGTAATCAGCCGTGTTACTGTTGTTGCTGTTGGCCTGGTAACCCTGTGGTTTGCCTTCAATGCAGCTGGTATTGTAAGAACTATGATTGCTGGTCTGTCCATGACCACCGCACTGACCTGCGTATTCTTCTTTACTATTTGGGCTCCCGGCATCTGCCGTCGCAGCTCTGCGTTCTGGACCACTCTGGTGGGTATCATCGGCATGGTGCTGTGGTACATGCCTGGCAGCCCCATCCAAGGCTTGAAGCCTGTTTTTGCTAACGAAGTTATTTATTTTGAATGGCCTATTTGTATTGCAACCTTCCTTTTAGTATCCGTATTGGATAAAGAGAAAATTAAAGAGGTTGTAATGGTTGAGGAAGAGGAAGCATAATGACCAAAGAAACTCTAAAGACCTCCTATAGCAGTATTAATATTGGTCGCGCTGCACTGCATATTGCGCTCACGGCTAATCGCTTAGAAGAAATGCGCGTGAAGGAGCGTTTGGCTAGTGAGGGGATTAAGTCCACCGCTGTGGATTTTGGCGGCGAATTTATACCCTCCATTGTGAAGATTATTGAACGTGCCGTTGTTGCCGCTCAGCGCCAGGGCCTTGTGACAGAAACCCATGTGGGCGCCGGTGCTGTGGCAGGCGCTGCGCATGAGGCTTTGGAGCAGGTGAAGAATAAGGCTGTGGGCTTTAATGTGGGCGGCAAAATTGGTATTGCCCGCTGTGGCGAGCATCTTTGTGTAGCTATTTATATGGGAGTGGGAGTATTAAATCTAAACGAAATGTGCGTTGGCCTTGCGCATCGCAGTCTTGCCAGCGACGAATAGGGGGGATTAATAATATGAATCTGATTGATATTATTGGTCCGGTAATGATTGGACCTTCTAGCTCTCACACCGCGGGAGCGGTGCGCCTAGGCCTGTTGGCGGCCAGTATTTTAGGCGGCAAGCCGGTGAAGGCGGAAATCAATCTGCACGGTTCCTTTGCCGAAACTTATCAAGGCCACGGCACGGATATGGCACTGCTGGCGGGGCTGATGGGCTGGATGCCCGATGACGAGCGCATCCCTGAGGCTGCTAGTTATGCAGCTAGCGAGGGCTTAGTATATAGCTTCAATAAAATCGATTTGGGTAATATGGCGCATCCTAATACGGTGCTCTTTAAGCTGACCAGCGCCAGCGGCAGCTATTGCGAAATCATTGGCTCCCCCGTGGGTGGCGGCCAGGTAAAGGTAACGGAAATCGATGGCTTCCCTGTGGAGCTGACGGGACGACTGCCGGCGATTTTGACAGTGCATATTGATACGCGCGGCGTTATTGCCCTGGTGACCAGCACCTTGGCTAATGCGGGCGTGAATATTGCGACCATGCGCTTGTTCCGCAGTGATAAGGGCGGCATGGCCTCTATGGTTATTGAATGTGATGAAGCAGTGCCACAGGAGATTTTAAATCTTATTGGCGCGCTGCAGCAAATTGAGTCGGTGCGTTTTATCGCCAGTGTTTTGTGAGGTGCGAGCTGATGAAAAAAGAGATGCTTTCCTTAAACAGCTGGATTGAAGAAGCAACGCGCTGGCAGCAATCCCTGGATGATTTTTTGATTGATTATAATATGCGCGAGCTGGAATGCTCTGAGGAGGATTTGCTTGCTAAAATGCAGGCCATGCTGGCGGTTATGGAAAAATCTGTGGAGCACGGCCTGAGTGGCGTGCGCTCCCATAGTGGCCTCACTGGCGGCGAT